>DAOVNC010000325.1 GCA_030630445.1 Kiritimatiellales bacterium
CCTTTCCTTTGTTTGTGGTGAATGAAGAAGGGTTCATTCTGGCATGGGGCACTATTCATCCCAAGTGGGCATTTTAATTTACAGTCTACCGTGCAAACAGGGAAACCTGAATCATTAGCGACCCCGTGTTTTCTTCACCCTGTGGGTGTAGCGCGTGCCTCCCGAAGGGGGCGCGCCCTCTGCAAGCAGAGAGGCCCGCACTACACCTTTGTCCGAGATGTCGCTAATGATTCAGGAGGGAAATGACCTTCTTTGCCAGAAATGCGCTGGCGAAAGGTGAAGTTATTTGATCCTGGCTGAACAATTCTGTAGAGTGCGCGTCCATTAATCCTAACCGAGAAGGAATCATTATGGAAAAAGTTGTAATCATCGGTGCCGGTGCAGCCGGCCTGACCTCCGCTATCTACACCGCTCGCGCCAACCTTGAGCCGCTTGTGATCGAAGGCATGCAGCCGGGCGGGCAGCTCACCACCACCAACGATGTCGAAAACTATCCCGGTTTCCCCGAAGGGATCGACGGCTCCTCCCTCATGGCGCAAATGCGCGCCCAGGCCGAGCGCTTCGGCGCAAAATACCAGTTTGGCGAAGTTCTCAAGGCCGACTTTTCCGAACGCCCCTTTAAGCTGACGATTACCGGCGACGAAGTCATCGAAGCCCAAACCGTGATTATTGCGACGGGTGCCGTCGCTCGCTACCTCGGCATCGAATCAGAGCAAAAATTCATGGGCCGCGGCGTTTCCGCCTGCGCCACCTGCGACGGCGCATTCTACCGCGATGTTCCCGTGGTGGTGGTTGGCGGCGGCGATACCGCCTGCGAAGAAGCCATGTTCCTGACCCGGTTTGCATCCAAGGTCACACTGATCCATCGCCGCGACGAGCTGCGTGCCTCCAAGATCATGGCCGACCGTACGATCAATCATGAAAAGATTGAGATTGCCTGGGATTCGGTGGTTGAGGAAGTTCTCGGCGACGATAGCGGGGTGGTTGGCGTGAAAATCAAAAACGTCAAGACGGGTGAAATTTCCGAGATCGAGTGCACTGGATATTTCTCGGCCATTGGGCACAAGCCCAACACCGATGCTTTTGTTGGTCAGCTTGACATGGACGATGTCGGCTATCTCATCGCGGACGGCGTGAAAACCAAGGTCGAAGGGGTCTTTACTGCGGGTGATGTTTCCGATGCGATCTACCGCCAGGCCGTCACCGCCGCTGGAACCGGTTGCGCCGCCGCGCTCGAAGCCGAACGCTTCCTCGATGCGCAAGGCCAGTAGGGATGCGGAAGGCGGGAAAGTGACTGGGTTGTTTTAGTACTATAATAAGGAGAAAATTGATGTCGGCTAAGATTATTGACGGAAAGCAAATTGCGGCGGATATCCGCGAAGAGTTGAAGGCGGAGGTTTCCGTGTTGAAGGAGAAGGGGATTGTTCCGGGGTTGGGTGTGATCCTGGTCGGGGCCGATCCGGCGTCGCAGTCGTATGTGACGGCCAAGGAGCGGGCCTGTGAAAACATTGGCGTCTATTCCGACGACAACCGACTGCCGGCGGAAACCACGCAGGAGGAACTGCTGGCGCTGGTGGATAAAATGAACAACGACCCGAAGATCAACGGTATTCTCGTGCAGCTTCCGCTGCCCAAGCATATCGACGAGCCCGCCGTGCTGCTGGCGATCGATCCGGACAAGGATGTGGACGGCTTCCACCCGATGAGCATTGGCAAGATGATGATAGGCGAGGAGACCTTCCTGCCGTGCACGCCGCATGGGATTGTGCAGTTGCTTGCGCGCAGCGGAGTGGAAACCTCGGGCGCGCACGTGGTTGTGGTGGGACGCAGCAGTATTGTCGGCAAGCCCGTGGCCAACATGCTTCTCCAAAAAAAGGAGGGCGCAAACGCCACGGTCACGCTTTGCCACACCCGCACGAAGGATGTGGGGCACTTTACCCGACAGGCCGATATCATCATCGCCGCCTCGGGATGGCCGAACACGGTGACTGCGGACATGGTGAAGGACGGCGTCGTGGTGATCGATGTCGGCGTGAACCGCGTTGAAGACGCCACGCGGGAGCGGGGCTACCGTTTGGTTGGCGACGTGGACTTCGAGGCCGTGAAGGAAAAGGCCTCGATGATCACCCCTGTGCCGGGCGGGGTGGGTCCCATGACAATCACGATGCTGCTGTATAACACGGTGGAGTCGGCCAAGCGCGCAAATGGTATTGACTGACCGCACCATGGGGCGGATAGTTGGCCGAGACAAACAAGGAGACGGTTATGATTTCGGAAAAAATGCAGGAAGCATTGAACGAACAGGTGAACAAGGAATTCTATTCGGCATACATGTATCTGGCCATGTCGGCCTACTGCGACACCATTGGTTTGCCCGGGTTTTCAAACTGGATGCGCATGCAGTACGAAGAGGAGTCGCTGCATGTCACGAAAATGTTCGACTACATCCTGGATCAGGGCGGACAGGTCCACCTCAAGGTGATCGAAGAACCCCCCAAGGAATATGGCACGCCGCTCGAGGTGTTCGAGAAAACGCTGGAGCACGAGCAGTATGTAACCGGTCTGATCCACAAGTTGATGGATCTGGCCATAGACGAGCGCGACTATGCCACCCAGACATTGCTTCAATGGTATGTCACCGAGCAGGTCGAAGAGGAGTCCAATGTGAACGACGTGGTTGCGCCGTTGCGCATGGTGGGCGAAGACAAGGGCGGTTTGATGATGATTGACCAACAGTTGGCTCTTCGGATACCGCCCGTGGCGCCAGCCGCGGGAAACTAATTCGGAGGAAGGTTCGATGAAAAACAGACGATGGATGAAGTGGGTGGCCTGCACGGTTTGCGTATGCGGACTGGCCTTGTCGGCGCAGGCGCGCAAAAAGGAAATCACGTTGGTGCTTGTTCCCCGGGAGGACGCAACCAAGCAACTTGGCTTGGATATCGCAAACCGCTATCCAACCCTGCTGGTCGGCTATCGGGTTGCCCCGAACGGAAGCTTGTCCCTGCACGGATGGGCCGGCACGAAATGGGTCAATATTGCGCTCGACGACTATGTGGCCGGAAACTTTTTCAAGAAGGGTCCGGATTCGGCGCTTATTGTTGAAAAAGACGGCGTGCCCGTTCCGGAAAAGCTCGTGCCGCCGGTGGATTGGTGCATGGACGTATCCAAAATCACCACCACTCGGTTGCGTCCCCTTATCCATCTGACGGGGCAATACTTCGACTTTAGCCACAAGGATTGGAAATGGTTTGCCAAGCGCTACGGCATGGAGATCGACGCCATCAATCCGGAAGGCTTGAACACGGCTTGGTATCACAAACGTTTGAATGAACACCTCAAGTCGGGGAAACCGGTGGGTTCCGATGACCTGCAGTACTGGGTATCCATCCGCCAAACGGTCATTGCAGAGCCGTCTGTTGCCGGGGAGGGTGCGCCTGAAGCCGCCGAGCCCGACGCCGGGCAAGCGGTTGATGATCCATTCACCAACGCGGTGCCGCCAGCCGTTGTAATGGGGGCGGGCGATGTGCCGGAAGAACATGCGGACGACGAAGTCGAAAAAGAGGAAACAATCCCGAACGGGATGGAATGAAACGTCCCGCCTATTTCCTGTTGCTTTTGTTCTTTGCTCTGGTGGGTTGTGTCAGCACTCCGATAGAAACCGAAGAGTACTCGCCATCATTGTGGATCACCCAGAATAGCGATGGGGAGACGGCACTGGTCTGGGAGTCCGATTCCAGCTATTACTACACCATCTACTACCGGGATGGTTCCAGCGAATGGCGGGAAATGCGCTCGGTGAACCGGATCCGCGGGACGGGGGGAACCATGAGGGCCGACGACCGCGTGGATCCGCGTAAACCGATACGGCGCTATCGCTTGCACTTCGAGAAACTGGGTGGGTAGGACGCCCGGAGCCCGCAAGTCTGTTGCGGGTTTCTCGCGGGGCTGCCGTCGCATTGAGGGGGAAACACGGATCGGATATCCGCGCTACTCGCTTGTCGTTTTCCCTTACAAAATCGGTGTCATGAGCGCGCAGAGGTTTTCGGCGAGCTTTTGGATGGCAGGTCGCTGGATCCATTCGTTGAGATTGAGTTCGGTGCTCTGCTCCATATCCTCGTGGACGATGAGCTTGAGCTTGTTGACGGTGGTTTCGTCGGAAAC
>DAOVNC010000197.1 GCA_030630445.1 Kiritimatiellales bacterium
AACCTTACATCCAGCTACCACGATCGTGGTAGCTGGATGTAAGGGTTTTGATCAGAGGGCGATGCCGAACAGGATGCTAAAGAAGTGGCAGAGGCTTCCGGCCAGGACGAAGAGATGCCAAACGGCGTGGGACCAAGGCAACGATTTCCATGCATAGAAAACCGCCCCAACGGTGTAGCAAAGCCCGCCTAAGACGAAAAAGACGAAGCCGGCCGTGGTTAGTTCTTGATAGAGCGGCTTGACAGCCACCACGCAAAACCAGCCCATGAAAAGATAGCTTGCCAGCGACACCGCCTTGAAGCGTCCCGTGAAAAAAACCTTGAAGAAGATGCCGAGTATCGCGCATCCCCAGATGACGCCGAGAATGGTCCAGCCCAACGCCCCGCGCAAAGGCACCAGTGCATAGGGCGTGTAGGTTCCGGCGATCAGGAGGTAGATTGCCGCATGGTCGATTGCCTTCATCACCTTCCGGGTGCGCGGATTGCGTGCCGAATGGTACAGCGTTGAGCCGAGGTATAGCATGATGAAGGTTGCGCCATAGATGGAGCAGCTGACCACCTCCCACGCGCCTTTGCGCAAGGCGGAAAAAACCACGAGCAGAACCAGCACCGCAATACCGAAGAAAAAGCCGATGCCGTGCGTGATGGAGTTGGCCAACTCCTCGCCTGCGCCGTATGAGCTGTTTTTTTCGCGTTGCATTTAGGGAACCTACGTCCTTTGCCCAACGATTGAAAAGCCTATCGCACGCTTTCCGCCGGAGGGTTTCTCGGCCACTCACATTGTACGATATATTTGTCCAATTGCATTGGGTGCTTTTCGTTTGTTGGCTATAATTAATTTAGTCTAATCGTATAGGGGATATTCATAATGACCAATGACCGAAGACATTTTATCGCAGGAACCGCTCTCGCCGCAGGCTCGGTGTTCGCAGGCCCGTCCAAGTCCCCTTCGCAAGGCTGGCGTCCAAAAACCAGCCATAGCGTAAAAGGGGCCAACGACGACATTCGCATGGCCTGCATCGGCATGGGTCGGCAAGGGGGAGGAACCCGCAAGATCTTCTCCGAAATGCCCGGTGTGCGCGTGGTGGCGCTATGCGATCCCGACGAAGCGCAGCTCGCCAAGCACGTGCAGAACTTCAATCCCGACTACAAATACGAAACCTATACCGATGTCCGGCGTGTGATCGACAATCCAGATATCGACGCGATTTCCGTCACGACCTGCAACCACTGGCATTCACTGATCGCCATCTGGGCCTGCCAGGCCGGCAAGGATGTCTATGTCGAGAAGCCCGTCAGCCAGACCCTCTGGGAGGGTCGGCAGTTGGTGAAAGCCAAGGAAAAATACAACCGTATCGTCCAGTCCGGCACGCAGAACCGCTCTGACGTGGGACTTCAGTCCATGTTCCAATGGCTGGAAGAAGGCCACATCGGGAAGGTCAAGGCCGTGCGCGGTTTGTGCTACCGCAACCGCACCTCCATCGGCAAGCAAAGCCAACCGTTGGTTCCACCCTCGACGTGCGACTACAACCTATGGCTCGGCCCCGCCCAGGACGAACCGCTCTACCGCCCGCAGTTCCACTACGACTGGCACTGGGACTACAATACCGGAAACGGAAGCATCGGCAACCAGGGGCCGCATGAAACCGACCTCATCCGATGGGCGCTGGGCGACCACGGCATGCCCTCCAAGGTCATGAGCTTTGGCGGGCGCTTTGGCTGGAACGATGCGGGCAACACACCGAACATGATGGTCACCGCGTTTGACTACAACGACATCCCCGTCTTTTTCGAAGTGCGCCAGCTTCGCCTCAAACCCGATGTCAACGCCGTCGGCAGCTACAGGGGAACCCGTGTCGGCATCATCATCGACTGCGAAGGCGGCTCGTTCCGCGGCGGTCGTGGCGGCGGCTGGGTCTACGACAAAGACGGAAAAAAGATGATGCAGTTCAAGGGCGATGGAGGCGGGGGGCATAGGGCCAACTTTATCGCCGCCGTCCGCAGCCGCAAGGAATCCGACCTCAACTGCCCCGTTGAAAAAGGGCACTACGGCGCCTCCATGGGGCACCTGGCCAACATTTCCTACCGCGTGGGAAAGGAAGTTTCGCCCGGCGAGCTACGGGCGCAGGTTGCTGGAAACGAAGAGCTACTCGATGCCTACGAGCGCTACGCCTCGCATTTGTCCGACTGGAATATCGATTTCAAGAAAACGCCATGGACCCTTGGATCCTCGCTGGAGTACAACCAGTCAACGGAACGCTTCACCGGCGCATTGGCAGACAAGGCCAACAAATATCTGCACCGCCAGGACCGAGCCCCGTTCATTGTTCCCGAAAACATCTAGGAGATTTCCATGAACAGAAGATGGTTCACTTCCCACGGAGCGGTAGGGCTCCTGCTGGCCACCGCGCACGTTGCATGGAGCAAGGTGGAAAATTGGTCCTTCAAGGCACTGGGCGCGTGCTCGCAGCTGAAAAACGCCGAAGCCATCAAGGCGGCTGGCGGCGATTATATCGAAGAAAGCGTCCGCAGCTTCCTGAAGCCCAACCAGCCGGATACTGAATGGCAGAAAAAACTGGCCGAGGCCAAGGCCAGTCCCTTGCCCGTCCTTGCCTGCAACAGCTTCATTCCGGGATCGCTCAAAAGCACCGGCGAGGATGCCAACCACGAAGGCATTCTCCAGTATGTGGAAACCGCCTTCAAACGCGCGCAGCAAGCCGGCATCAAGATTATTGTTTTCGGGAGCTCAGGCTCCCGCAGACTCGAAAACGACTTCCCAAAGGAAAAAGCCAGCGAGCAATTTATCGCGCTCCTCAAGAAAATGGGGCCGGTGGCCCAGCCCTACGGGGTCACCATTGTGGTTGAACCGCTACGCCGCCAAGAGTGCAACTTCATCAACACAGTCGTCGAAGGCGCGGCCATCGTTGAAAAAGCCGACCACCCCAACATACGCTTGCTGTGCGATCTCTACCACATGCTACAGAACGGCGAAGATCCGAACGACCTGAAAAAAGTCGGCCACCTGCTAAAACACGCGCATATTGCCGAAAAAGAAAAGTGCTCGGCTCCCGGCGTCATGGGCGACGACTTCAGGCCCTTCTTCGCGGCACTGAAAGAGGTCGGCTACCAAGGCCGCATCAGCATCGAAGGCCGCTGGAAGAACGAAGACCTGCCCAATGCCTACAAAGTGATCCGCGAACAAGCGCGAGAAGCCTGAGCGCGCAGACTGGCATGCCCCAAGGGAGGGGACGAATCCGTTCCTCCCGCGCCCTATCGGATGCTTCGGTGTCATTTAATTTGAGGCAACTCGCCCCTCTACAAATTATAGGCTGAAAACTTGTATTCCATGCGGTTATGTGAATACTGGCCTGCTTAGTTTTTCGGAATAAAAATACGGATTGGAAATAACGATGGCACAAGACAACAGGTCTTTTGAATCAACACTTCACGATGTCGTGTATAGCATCGACGCAGGCACGGGGCTAAAGATCATCCGTGTAACGCTTTATGTCCTGTT
This sequence comes from Kiritimatiellales bacterium, assembly GCA_030630445.1. Taxonomy (GTDB): domain Bacteria; phylum Verrucomicrobiota; class Kiritimatiellia; order Kiritimatiellales; family Pontiellaceae; genus Pontiella. The sequence goes on from DAOVNC010000197.1 coordinate 3,517, forward strand.
GCTGCTCGTTGTACTCATGCTCTACACCGCCACGCAGTTCCGGGGGTTGAAGACCGAAGAGGCCATGGACTATGCACAACTTGGGCGCAACATGTCCTTGAACAATGGCATGGTTACCAAATGCGTACGGCCGCTGACCATGTGGAAGCTCAGTCAGCGAAACCAAAATGAAGACCCGCAAATCGGGAACCACCCCGACCTGTACCACCCACCGGCCTACCCCGCCGTGCTATCGGTTGGCTTTAAATTTTTTACGATGATCGGCATCGATCCATTCGAGATTTCGCCGGGAAGTCGCGTCGCCACAATGCCGGCCGAACAGTGGGTCATTCTGCCCGTCAACCACCTTTTCACCCTCCTCACGGGGTGGATCGTCTTTTCCCTAGGCAAACGGCTGTTCTCCCGGGAGATTGGCTTCCTCGGAATGACCATCTACTTCTTTAGCAATCTGGTTTGGAAGGACAGCATCTCGGGGCTCAACATCTCGATGGCCAGCTTTTTCATCGCCGCATCGTTCCATGCCATGGTGGTATCCATGCTGAACCGGCGCGATAAAGAGTCGACGGCGACATGGGCCATACCTTTTGTATTGTCCACGGTTTTTGCGGCGATTGCCTTTCTTACGCGCTACATCACCTGCGCCGCAGTTCCGGGCATTGCGCTCTTTGCATGGCTAATGAGCGGACGATTCCGCGGCGGGACACGCTTTGCCGTTTTGTTTGTCATGCTCTATATGATGATGGTTTCCCCGTGGCTCTACCGCAACGTCAAGGTGTGTGGAAACCCCTTGGGCATGGCCGCGCACACGGCGCTGGCCGATACGGACAAATATCCCGGCAAGCAACTAGACCGCCAACTGCATCCCGAGTTCTCGTTCAAGCAAACGAGCGACCAGCTCAAAGCGAAATGGGTGCTGAACTACAAGGAAAAGTATGCATCCGTTATCCCCGGCCTAGGCGGCGGCGTGCTGATGGCGCTGTTCATTACCACCTTCTTCTACAGTTTTGTGCGCCCACAGGTGAACTATCTCCGCTGGGGACTGGGGGTTTCCCTCCTTCTGACCATATTTATTGCCGGCTTTTTCTCCGAATCGTCGATCATGATGATCCATGCCTTCTGGCCTTTTATCATTCTGTATGGGCTGGCCTTCTTCTACATCCTGATCGACCGCCTCGACCTCGGCGCACGGCTCTACACCCTGGGTCTGAAATGCTTGATCGTCGTCCTGTCCTTGATCCCGTTCGGGCTGACCCTGATGCCTCCCCACGCGGGCAGTCCATATCCACCGTACTGGCCACCGCTCATCTCGCAGGTTTCCAACTGGCTGACCCCGCGCGAGGTCATCTGCACCGACATGCCATGGGCCACGGCGTGGTATGGCGACCGGGTGTCGATCCTGCTTCCGAAGAATGTCGACGACTTCTACGAGATCAACGACTACAAGCAATACATTAGCGGGATCTATGTGACCGCGATCACCAAGAATAAACCCTTTGCCAAGGATCTGCTCACCGGATCGGAAAAAACATGGCTCCCCATTATCACGGGTGGGCGGATACCGCCCGACTTCCCGTTGAAGGAAGGTGTCTCGCTTAATGCGCGCATCCAAGACCAATTCTTCCTCTCCGACCGCAACCGGTGGTCGATCGGCGAGGGAACCGCAACGGAATAACTTGGGGAGGGCTGCCATGCGCATCGTATTCATGGGTTCCGCCGAACTGGCCGTTCCGTCCCTCCAAGCCATCCTGGACAGCAGGGATGTTGATCTGGTTGGAGTCGTTTCCCAACCCGACCGTCCCGCCGGGCGGAAACGGCAACCAACCCCCTGCCCGCTCAAGGCCTTTGCGGAAAAAAACGAGCTGTCTGTAATGACGCCGGATAAAATCGGGAATCCCGAATCCGTCAAAGCCCTGGCGACACTCCAGCCCGACCTGTTCGTGGTGGTGGCCTACGGGCAATACATTCCCGCGCGCGTCATCGACCTGGCCCCGCACGAGGCCATCAATGTCCATCCATCGCTACTCCCGAAATACCGGGGTTCGGCCCCCATCCAATGGGCCATCGCCAACGGGGATGCGATGACGGGCGTCAGCATCATAGCCGTTGCAAAAAAAATGGATGCCGGCGACATCCTTCGGCAGGAAACCTACCCCATTGCCAGCGACGACACGTCGCAGTCCCTCCACAACAAGCTGGCCCTGCTCGGCGCCGAACTATTGCTGGAAGCCATCGATGATATCTGCGCCGGAACAGTTTCGCGCACGGCACAAGACGAAGCCCATGTCGTGGAAATCCGAAAGCTGGCGAAAGCGGATGGCGAAATCGACTGGGCGCAGCCCGCCGCCACCATTCGCAACCGGATTCGCGCCTTTGATCCCTGGCCGGGAAGCACGTGCAAGCTCCCCAATGGCGAAGTACTGAAAGTCTGGCGCGCCGAATGTGTGGATGGAGAGGGGTTGCCCGGCGAGTTGCTCGACGACCAACTGCTCGTGGCGACCGGAGGTGGAGCGTTGCGGTTGAGCGAGATCCAGCCTTCCGGAAAAAAACGCATGCCCGCCGCCTCGTTCCTCAACGGCCATCCGGTTCCGGCCGGCTCCCGGCTTGGATAGGAAACGTCCCAATGGCGGAGTTTTCGCCCAGCAACTAAACAAAGCAAGGCCGAAGCCCGAGGGCTTCAGCCTTGAAAACGATCAGACATCTACGGCCTGTTATTTCTTTTTATGACGATCCGCGCGACGACGCTTGCGACGCTTGTGGTTCGACATTTTCTTTTTACGCCATTTCTTAATGGTACCCATGTTCACTCCTGATTTCTTCTGAAAGGCGGTTAATCTACCTAAGCGACCACCTTATTCAAGTTAATTTCAATGATTCCTTCGGCGCCGTTTTTCTTCAGCTCGGGAATAATTTCGCGGACGACCGGTTCATCGACCACCGTTTCGATGGCGAACCATCCGGTGTCGGTCAATTGGTTTACGGTGGGCGCGTGCAGTGCCGGCAGGAGGGCCTTGACCTTTTCAAGGTTTCCCTCGCTCACATTCAGCTTCAGCAACACCTTGCCTTCCGCATCCAGGGCGGCCTTCAACAACAGGGCGATTTTTTCGAGCTTTTCACGCTTCCAATCATCTTCCCACGCATCCTTGGCGCAGAAAAACTTCGTGTACGACTCCATCAGTGTTTCCACGATGCGCAGGTTGTTTGCGCGCAACGAGCTTCCCGTTTCGGTGATGTCGACAATCGCATCGACAAAGTCGGGCACCTTGACCTCGGTG
>DAOVNC010000178.1 GCA_030630445.1 Kiritimatiellales bacterium
AAGGAACAGCTCTTTAGCCAAAGAGACAAGCTGAGCGGACACCTCTTGTTTGAACTGATGGAATCGGGAAATTACTACGACGACGCGCAACGCGATGAAGATATTGCGGTCTTCGCCCGCGCAGAACTCAACTATGCGTTCTAAAGCACGAACCTAAGCGGAAACAAAAAAGCGCTCCATTGCGGGGCGCTTTTTTTGGTTTGGAGTGCGGTGGCTCGATACCGCTTTTGAACTGAGCGATAGCGAAACGGCGGTGCGACAGGGCGGTGCGCGGGTGTTTTAAAGCGCAGTCGAGCCTGCGCACTCCAACCATCCCTACAAAAGCGGTTTGCCAGTTCGATAAACTGTTGCCGTGTAGACGGCAATCGTTTCATTGGCGGAATTCGATATCGCCACGCGATAATGCCCCAGCTTCCGGCTTCCGCCAATCTCTTCGGCGCGGGCGGTCAGCGTGTCGCCCTCCTTCGTGGCACCCAAGAAGGTAATCGAACCGTTCGTCAGCAATGCAATGTTTCCGTATGAATTAGAGGCTACCGCCAGCGCAATGTCCGCCAGCGAAAACACCGCCCCGCCATGCGCCACATCCGCCGCATTCAGGTGGTCATCCGTAATCTTCAGGCTCGTCGTTGCGGATCCCTCCCCAACCTCCAGGATTTCGACTCCGAGAAGCTTCCCGAAACGATCATTCTGCTGGATCAGTTTTTTCACTTTCTCAAGCATCACTCACCCCGTCCTAGATAAAAGGCTTTTTCGTTCACCGCATGCAACCGCTCCGGCAACTGCTGGCGGACGGCGTCCATCCACTGCTCCACCGGAAAGGCCATGTGCTTGCTTAGCGCACCGAGTAGCGCCACGTTCAACGTCCGCTTGTTTTCCAGCTTCTCCACCTCGAAGTCCGACGGCTTCACAAGCACGCCACCTGCCTTGAGATGATGCTGGTTTATTTCGATCTGGTCTTCACCCAGCACCACCAGAAAGTCGGCCTCGCCAACGGGAATCATCGGGCTCATGACCTTTTTGCCAAAGCGCAGGTCGGAGGTGATCGCGCCACCGCGCTGGCTCATGCCATGCACCTCGGCCTTCTTCACGTCGTTGCCCATATCGAACACCACGCGCCCCAGAATATCCGTGCAGGTTAAAATCCCCTGCCCGCCCAGTCCCGCAAACTTTACATTCACTACTTTCTTCATATCAAAATCTCCTGTTTGTAATCCGTAACGCGTAATCCTGAAAACGGGATTGAACCACAGATGAACACGAATAAACACCGATTGTAGAAAGGGTTGAGGGGATATGACCCTGAACCCATTGGGTGGGTTCTGTATTTCTCCCATTCTCTTGCATATCAGTGTCCATCTGCGTGAATCTGTGGTTCCATTTTCCTATCTAGGTTTATGGTTTCTCAACAAAAAACCGATAAAAGGATGCGGTCGCATTTGTAGAGGACGGAACGGTTAACCGCGACCCCGTACCCGGCACGCTTGAACGAATGGTGTTCCAATCATTGGAAAGGAGGTTTGTAGATTCCTGCACGGTGTACAACCGTCCAAGCTCTGTTTCAAAAGCGATTCCCTGTTCAACCTGATACGATACAATCCGAGGTTTTGATCCGGAGTTCAAAGGATCCGTACCGGCAATGTACTCGTCGATGTCAAAAAAGCTGTCATCATCGGAATCGACATCCCCGCTTAGTTCTCCCAAAACCGGGACATATTGAAGCTCCCATTCATCGGGTAACTGGTCATGGTCGGAATCTTTCATCAGGCCGGGCGGTTCGACACAATAGACCCAGTAGCGGTATTCATTCCACACACCGGAAGAAGGCAATGGCACAATAGAGATGCGGGCCGTTGCCTTATTGGAAACCAGAGTCGAGGCAATCATGAACTCCGAGTCGAGCCAGCGCCTGCTGACGGCTGAAAAATTGCAATCAGGTTCATACCAGGTACCGGCAAAAACATCATCCACAAAAACATAAGCCTTTTGAAGGCCGACGCCCTGATCGGTCCGACGGCGCAGCAACAATCCCGAGTTTTCCATGAGCGGCACCGTAAACTCAGCAATGGATCCACTGTAGGCATAGCCTTCGTCACGCAATGAAACCGGAATCGTCTCCCCTTCATATGTCCATGTATTGGAAAGCAAAACGCGCCCGGATGGATGTTGATAATTATAAAGCTCTTCCGTCCAGTCATCCCCCAAATCCAGATCAGCAACCAGCGCCAAGGACGAGGAAGATCCGCCCATTTTATAATAGTATGTCACGCTTGAAAATGTTCCCGGAGAGGCGTTCGCCTGAGTCCAATGCCCATGCTCGATGCCAAACTTCACCGACTTGTTAAACGGGATGCTATCCGTGATATGCAACCGGTAAGCTTGTGTATAGTTGGTTTCTCCAAGATTGTAATGATCCATCCATGGATGTCCATGATACGGCAAGCTGAACCTGCCCATATTGAAATACCACCCACAATTAAAATAGTCTTCATTGCCTGTACCCTGAATGCAGGGAGAAAGGGAACCATCCACGTAGGCGCGCTCATCCCCTTCGAGATAGTTCATGTCAAGATAGCCTCTTGCGCCGGCGCTTTCCATAAACAGCGACACACCCACCACATGGCCGCGACCCTGCTCATCGATAAAGTTAAAATCACGGCCATTATCCACAAATGTTTCTTCACTAAAGTGCACGTGGAAGTACCCCGTTCTGGCCTGTTCATATCCATTGGTGGAATATTGGATTTCAAAGGGAAGCGATGATAATGGCTCACTGCTCTTATTCACCAGGCGGATTTCCGCTGTTTCCCAGTACGGCATCGGGAAATAGCAATACCAGTCACCCGACGTTTTCATACCAATCGGGAGCGAGGTCATATTGATTTCATATTTTCCGGAACCGAAGAAATCCCCCAACGGCACATCCACCTCCAGCTCACCACCATCCCAATTCATCTGGATCCAGACATCGGAAAGAATGTTGGTCGAACTGGGAGAAGGATCCAGCTTGATACTTTGAACGGCCCCCTTTCCCGATGCACTGAACAGGGTTCCGGTTGCGCCCGTTGTAATCGGCATATTTCCAGAAACAACCAAATTGGAAGTCGCCGGCTTAGGGTCGCTTCCCGCAGTATTCCACTGAGCCATGACATCGGAACGGTCTTCGCTGCCCGTCCACGACACCACACCTTCGGACGAATCAAACCGATGGTAGGTCATATTATAGAATAGCGGAAGCCCACTCAGCGTAATCTTCAGGCGTTCGCGATAAGGAAAAGGCAGATAGCAATAGCACCCGTGGCTCGATTTATCGAACGGCCCCACCATCGGAAACTCCAGCGGAGCCCCGATCCCATCAAAAAACTCGGAAATACTCAAATCCAACCGGGGCGTAGTTTCATTATCGAAATAGAATCTTAAGCGATAGGTTGGATAATTCGTAGGCGATGTTCCATACGTCATCCAAAACCGGTAGAGGCAGCCCGATCCAATTTCATCGAACATCACATACTCATTGTTTTCATCGATATAAAGCGCGGAATACTCCCCATCGAAACCGTCATTATTTGCGCCACTCCTATCATGACTGGACACCTGACGCACCTGGGCACCCTCGCGAAGAAGAGGAAGCAGATCTAGCCGCTCCATGCTCTCCAAACCATAGAGACGATCCGCAGTTGAATACTGAGGAACCAGTGAGCTCACGCTTATCAGCAACAGTACTGCTAATGACCACGTAGTTTTATAATTACTGAGACAATTCATTATCCTGTACTTCTTGTAAATCCTGTCAAAAAAACCTTTGTGAACTTCGTGTCTTGAGCGCAGCGGGTGGTAAAAAATTCTTTTCTTCACGACCCTACCGGCCCTTTGCGGTGCCACAGAGGCGTCGCCTTTTCTATTTTGCGAATTTCCCGCTTGTCCAAATCACTCCAATAGAGTGCATATTGATTGGGTGCAGTCATGGAATAATCCTTTAGGTATCGGCGGAGGGAATACATCTTGGACATCATTCGAGTCGGCCACCGGAGCCCCCACAGATACTCCTTCGCATAGCGCTTGCGCTCCCGGATCGCCTCCTCCGTCAAGTTCAGGTTATCGCCCGTATCAGCAAACAGCGAAACCAGCTCATTGCAAACGCCAAAGCGCACCCCGGCCCGGTGCAGCTTATTGTACCACACCATATCGCCAATATTCCGCCAGCTGGTATCGAACAGAACTTTCTTATCGCGCGCCACCGATATCCGCTGAAAGGTTGTCGTTGTCATGCCCACGCAGCAGATTCGTGAAAGTAGCGCGTTAGGTTTCAGGCTCCGGCGATGGCAGATATACGCCCCGTCATTATCCACCACAATCATATCGGCCATTGCGACATCCACCTTCTGATGGTTGGAAAAATAATCCGCAATACATTGCAATGCACCCGGCAGATACTGCTCGTCGCAATTCAGGTGGGCAAGCACGCATTCGTGTGCTGGGTTAGAGGTCGGAGGTCGGAAGTCGGAGGTTACTAGATCCTCGGCCTCATGGTCAACTTGGTCAACCGCCCTGAGCCAGCCCCGATTGATGGCGTCGTACATGCCGTTGTCCGGAGCACTTTCATAGCTGAAAGTGTAGCCGGGAACGGCAGTGTTAGGTTTTAAGTTTTCAGTTGTAGGATTTCCGGTGCCTGATCTCCGACTTTTGACCTCTGCATCGTATTGGCGAAGCCAATCGACGGTTCCATCGGTCGACCCTCCATCCTGGATATGGTGATGGACAGAGATGGGAAGGCTTGGGGCTTGGGGCTTGGGGCTACTAGCCTGTGCGACCTGATCGGCAACTGAAGCCACGCACCGTTTCAGGAAATCGATCTGATTAAATGAAGGAGTAACAATATAAAATCTCATCCGTGACCTCTGTCTTTGGTCCTTAGTGCTTGGTGCTTTGTTCTTTGTCCTCCGAGATCATGAAAAGGGGTCACCCATTTTTCGGCATTAAGACCGGCAAGGGTTCCCATGCAATAAACGGTATCATTCTTTTTTTGTACCGCCCTAACGAGCGATAGTGCAAAACATCGTACACATTCTGATCGCTGGGAAACCGCTGGTTGGCCCGGTGCAACGAACCGTTTTCGGGGACAATTCCGATATTGTCCTGCGCCAGCAGTCGGCTCCGAATTCCTTCCGCATCGGTGAACATGATAGGTTTCGATGCCTCGACCAATGCCAACACCATCTTTACCGTTTCCGCAAGCCGGGAAGAGGATGCTCCGCAGAGTTCAACCAAATACCCTTCTTTCGCGCCGTACGACGGGCGACGGACGGAAAGATTGATATGCGTGGTGTTGCCGCCTCGTTTGATCTCCCACGGATGTCCGCCGCCGATTCGCTTGGGATGCGTTCCGTCGATCCAATCCGCAAACTCTTCCAGGGAGTCTTCGTCAATGTCCAGTAGTCCCTCGTGGCGGCCATCGGCGTATCGTTCATACATTTCGCGGCCGGTTAGACGCTCATCGAGGGATTCGTCCTTGCGCTTTCCGGCAATATAGGCGATCCGGCAATACTCAAAATAATCTGCGGCGGACAACGTGTCGACTTTGCAACGGCTCTCATCAAAAAACACTCCTTCTTCGACCCGACGAATGAATTTCCTGCAACGTCTTTTTCCAAGCTCCTCATCGACCCGCCAGAACTCCTTCAACGAAGCCCTGACGAGCGAGTGCGGAACGATGCCGTATCGGCGATCCAGCGGATAGTCGGCTTGAATCTGTCTGTTCGCCCGAATCCAGTCCCGCTCTACCTTATCCAGCCAGATAGAGGCGGATTCCAGCATGGATTCCCATTGCTGATCAATATCACGTTCATCCACATAAACAGGACATCCAAAACCAGACATCACCTTGACGCTCTTTCCGGGAACCCCTTCCAGCCCGGGAAGTTCCCCGTCGATGTGAACCAGATAAAACGTGTCTCCGTATTTTGTAACTTGCAGATGGTTCCAGTGGCTCTGCTTATCCAGAAAGATAATATTCCACACATGATCCAGCACCGTGAGGCCGTATTCAAATCGAATCAGACTCTTCAGGAAGGCATAAACTTGTTTTGAACACTTCATGATTCCAATCCGTGTATTGATACATCGCCACCGTTATATTGCAGTGTGAATTTACAGTTGCCAAATCACTCAAACACAGAAAGAAATTCGGGAGGATCAAGTGCCTTCACGGGGGAATGGCGAAAATCTTTTGTGTTCCGCGTAACGATAGCCGTTGCTCCAACCAGATTCGCCGCATGCGACAAAACCGCATCCTCGAAATCCGTCATTCGGCTTTGCAACGCCTCTTCAAGAACCGAGCGATTTACCGGAGCAATTTCAAACAGTTCAAGCAACCGTTGCAAGGCTGTTTTCGCTGCATCACGGGGTAGGGAGCGGGATAGGAGATAATCAATCGTTGTCACCGCCGTAGCGCAAAGAGCCGCCTCCACCTCGGAATTCTCCACCAAGGAAAAGATCCGTGCCGCCGCGTCGGAAAAGGGAGAACGATCAAGCAAAAGATCCAGAACCACATTGGTATCTACAAGAATCTTCACCCGTATTTATCCTGGAGATGTTGTTTATACGACTCTTCCGAAAGCGAGGTGCTTTTAAGTATACCCCGAATCGAGGAGGTCACTGGCGGCAGTTTTTGGGCCGGTGCCTCCGCATGCCCCAGCAGATTGATAAACTCCCCGACCATCTGCGACACCGATTTTCCGCGCTGAGCCGCCTCGGCCTTGGCCAAGGCAATCAGCCCTTCATCCATTCTTAATGTAAGCTTTGATTTCATAAGACGTATACTACTCAACAAAAAGCACGTCTGTCAAACCTCATATCTACATGGCATGAACCTAGAAAAAGCAGTTAAAACAGGGGTTGTTTTTGTTAACCACTAATCTGCACCCGCGAAGCGATAATTCCGAAGGAATAATGAACGGAGTGAATGGTTCAATTTACACTAACAATTTCCTGTTTTCGGCTTAACCATTTGGGTTAGGGCCTCATCAGGAACCGAGGAACCTCGAAGGTTTGAAAATAAAGGGAAATTGGTGTTTTAAATCCCATTTCGTGTTCATTCGTGGCTCTTCGAATATTTTTATGGTGAACATGGCTAAACTGGAGAATTTTAGACAGGAT
>DAOVNC010000386.1 GCA_030630445.1 Kiritimatiellales bacterium
CCTTTGATTAAATGCGGACGAACGGTGCGGCGTGGCAGTGCGTGGTGTTTAAAAGCGGTGTCGAGCCACCGCACTCCAAAGTGTTTCGCGCCCTTTTGTGCCATACGGAGTGCGCAGATCCGAAGGACGGCAAAGCCGCTCGACTGCGCTTTTAAATGAGCGAAACGGCGGCGAAGTGCGGTTAGCTATGCGGGCGTGGTCGGCGGCGAGCCGCCTGGTTTTAAAGCGCAGTCAACCCTGCGCACTCCAAAGTGCTTTCAGTCTGGCTGGACTGGCTTCGACCGCTTCAACCGAAACAATTTCGCCGGGCTGCGCTTGGGCGGTAGGGAATTCGACGGGGATGTAGTGCTCGGAGTAGCCGGAGGCGACAGAGTCTTTAATGCGTTCGACGAGCACGTTGATGGGTTTCTCGAGGAATTTTCGGTGGTAGGTCAGCGCCATCCCGTCGCCCAACTTCCGCAGCCGTTCGCTACGCTCGGCGGCAATGGCGCCGTTGATCTGGCGGCCCATTTTGGCGGCGATGGTTTTCGGGCGCGGGGAATAGGTGAAGATATGCATCTGCGAGAAGCCTATCTTTTTGCAAAAGTAGTAGCTCTCTTCGAAGTAGGCGTCGGTTTCGCCAGGGAAGCCGACGATGATGTCGGTCGTGAAGGCGGGGTTGTCGAGTACGGCGCGGGCACGTTCGACGGCGGCGTAGTATTCATCGGCCGTGTAGCCCCGGCGCATGGCATGCAGGACCGCATCGGAACCCGACTGGAGGGAAAGGTGCAAGTGCGGCATAATGTTGGGGGAGGATGACCAAACCGCTAAAAGTTCTTGGGTCAATTCGCCCGGGTGCAGGCTGGAGAGGCGGATTCGGCCGATGTTTGGAACCTTGACAAGATTGCGGAGTAATTCGGCGAGCGACGAGTCGGAGTCGCGGCCGTAGAGGCCGACGCTAACGCCGGTGACGACGATTTCCCGATATCCATTTTCAGTGAGCAGAGTGGCTTCGTGCACGGTCGCTTCGATGGTTTTGTCGCGCGGTTCCTTGCGCAGCTGCGGGACGATGCAAAACGAGCAGCCGATGTCGCAGCCATCCTGCACCTTCAGGAACGCGCGGGTGTGGTCGCCAAAATTGGAGACCGCAAAGGCGTCGGTTTCAACGGTCTTGGCCAGGTTGGCGTTGGGCATGTCAAGCTGGTCGAGCTGTTCGGCGAGGTGCTGGAGCCAGTCGGAACCTGCGGGTACGCGGAAGACAGGGTCTTGATCGACTTGCGTCAGCTCGTCGTTTGCCGCGCAACCGGTCACAACCACATGGGCGAGGGGATTGTCGCGTTGCATTCGACGGATCGTTTGCCGCGATTTCTGCGCGGCGGCGGCCGTCACCCCGCAGGTGTGGATAATGATCACATCTGCGTCGTCCGCTATTGCGGCTTTGGCCAGTCCGTAGCCCTCAAGCAGTTGTTCGATTTGACGGGCATCATATTGATTGACCTTGCAGCCAAGGACATTCACTAAATAGGTTTCGAGATGGGGTTTGCCTGTGGTGTGGTCGGATGTTTTCATCACGGCTCTTTTTTAGTTTGGGATAGCAGGCCAATTTCAGCGGCACCGGCATAGGGTTTATCATCAACACCGCGAAGCGAAACAAATCGGAAGTAGCGGATCGTCGCCGGAATCTTAAAATCAACCACGCGTTGGGAGGGGTCGTTCAGGATATTGCCGAATTCACCCTCGGAAAGGGTCTTCCACCGCTTCCCATCCGAGCTTCCTTCGACCCTCCATGCCGCTACCATCGAGTCAGGGATTCTGCGGTCCTGCCGCGGCAGATAGGTAAACCCGCTGATTTTGGCGGTGGATCCCATATCAATGGCCAGGGTGTGCGGATGTCCGGGATGTCCATCCGCCCACGATGTATGCCAGTAGGTATCGGCGCGTCCATCAATGGCCTTTGCGGCCGAGTAGCCGGCGTGCTCGCTGCTGGCGGAAATACGCCACCCGGCCGGGGAACGCCCGATGCGGGCAACGGTAGTGGAACCGAGTTGCCCGGCCGCCATGCTGCGAGCTTTAACCATCCCTCCGTCAGGAAGGTCGAAGGGGTGGTCGAATAGTTTTGAAGCCTGCGTCGGTTCTGTGCCATCCAGTGTGTAAAGGATGTTTTGGGTGCTTCCGCTGGCGTGCGGTGCACCTTTTGTTTCCAGTACGATCTGGCCTTCCGCATTGCGCTTGATCTGCACGGGCTGCGGAGGCTCGGCATGGTAGTGGGCGGAGAAGTGGGCGATGGAAGGCCGCGCGCGCGACGCCGGAATCCGAAGCCGGAAGCGATCCGTCGTCACATCCGGGAAGCGCAGGATTCGTTTGTAGCCAATCGTGCCTGCCGTGGCGATTTCCTGCCACTCGCCATCCACAAAGGCATCTAGTGCATGCTTTTTCACGCGCTGTCCAACCTTGGTGATTGCTTCCTGCAACATGATCCGGTTGATGGTTTGCGGAGCGCCAAGCTGGATCGTAAAGGAATCGCCATCTCGTTCGGGTTGCCAAAAGGTTTCGATGTTTCCGTCGTCAAGGCCCTGCGCATCCGACGTGAATCCCGCGGCTAGGTTTGCGTCGTACGTGGCCCGAATGCGGCGACCTGTTTCCCGAAGGACTTTTTCATCTTGTACACCGAGTCGACCGTCCCGGTTGGGGGGCACATTGAGCAGGAAGACTGCGTTCCCTCCTGCGGTCCGTTCGTAAATATCAAAAATTTCGTCGGCCGACCGCACCTGTTGCTCATGGTCGTTCCGCCAGAACCAGCCATTGCGGATCGAGGTGTCCACCTCGGAGACCAGGTACATGAGCGAGGTCGGGGTGTAGGTTTTCCCATAGACCTTGTAGCTGCGGGCAAGCAGACTTGCGTCGTCGCCAATCTTTGTCATAGGCCGGTCGACTCCGGATTTTGAAATGCTTGAAACCGGCAGAACATTCCACTCCGATTCGCGGGTGCCGCCATGCTCGTTCCCGCACCAGCGCACATCGGGTCCCCCAAAGATAACCGCTTCCGGCGCCAGCTTGCGGATCATGCTGTACCACTCCTCCTTGAGATAGGTTTGCCCTCCTTTTCGTTTGGGATGCGCACCATCGAACCAAACCTCGTGTATGGGGCCATATTCGGTGAGAAGTTCATAAAGCTCGTTCATGAAGTAGCGGTTGTAATGGTCGGTCTTCAATCGAAAGGTTGGCCAGTCCGAAGGGACTTTGCGCTTCCGGGTCGGATCCTTTTTAAAGCTGGCCGGATCCGTGGGAATCACCGAATCCTCGTAGGTGCTGCCATCCCCATAGAGGCCGGTCTTGCTTTCGATCTGATAGAGGTCGGCAGGAGAAAGGTATACGCCCAGTCGAAG
>DAOVNC010000293.1 GCA_030630445.1 Kiritimatiellales bacterium
CTGGCTCGCCTGCTGGTTGTCGCCAAGGTGCAGGCCCATCTGCAGATAGATCTCGCGATGCAGGCCCGCAAGCCCCACCGCGTCCGCGACGTTGCCCCGGTGCTCCGGGGTGTCGGGAAGCATATGGTGCATGGTCATCAGGTTCTGCCCCGCAATGCCGGGAAGGTTGTCGTATTCAACCGGATCGACCGGTGCGCCCATCTGGAGAAAGGTATATTTTCCGACATGCGCGACCATTTGCGCAAACATGCCCAGACATTCGGAGCTCGTGCCCGACTGCATCTGCAGGATAATGTTCCTTTCGGCATCCTTGATCTGGTTGAGCAGCTTCTGGTCGTTGGCTTCAAGCGCGGCGCCTAGTCCGGTCGGGTGGGCGTCGTAGATCGCTTCGATCACGGCGATACTGTCGGCCACCGTGTTGGCAACGCCGTAGGCGATATGCATATTGGTTTTGACGTGACCACCGATCAGGACATCGAGGACGCCATCGGCGTTGAAATCGGCAAAATCGACGATGGCACCGTCGGTGAACGACCGCATATCCACTTCACCCCCCCCGGTGTACGTAACAGTAAGGCTGCCATTCAAGTCGCCGAGACCTTCGGACAGGGATGGATCGAACCAATAATTGATAGTACCCCAGTTGATACCCCGGATGTAGTCGGGAACACCGTTGAGGCTGAGATCGAAGATGCGGGGAAAGAGGCTGTAGGAACCGTTATCGATTACCTCATAGTCGGTGGGATCGAACAGCGGGGAGGTAGCGGTGCCGACATTGCGGTAGGCCATCAATTCGCCTGAGCCGCGACCCGTCACGATATCCACCAGTCCGTCGCCGTCCCAGTCGGCGGCATCGAAGCGTCGATCCGGAAAAACGAAGGTTCCACCCGCCGTGGAAAGAATAGGGCTGGCGGTCGCATAGACCGGCATCTGGCCAACCGCGGAAGTGTTTCGGTAGACGCGGAGGGTCCGATTACCGTCGCCGACGACGAGGTCGTCGACCCCATCGCCAGTCATGTCGGCCAGTGCAATGACAATATGGCCCGAGAGGGCGATATCGACTTCGGCGGCCTGCACCCTGACTCCGGCGGCGAAGACAGGATTGGTAGATGTTCCGGTGTTGTTGTAGCGCCAGATGCCGGTATCGTGGCCAATGAGCATATCCTGGTCGCCGTCAGTGTCCCAATCGATCGCCCGCGGTACGCGCCAAGCGTCCAACGCGATGGGTACGCCACCGGCATTGATGGTCTGGAAATCGGTAAAGGTGATGGTGCGGTTTTCCGATCCGGGAAGGGCCGGACCCGTGGTCCGCACGTTGACGGTGTTTTCGGTGAATCCGCCGCGGCCATCCGTGATGGTGGCGGTGAACAAGTCGGTTCCAATGTAGCCGCCGGTCGCGGTGTAGGTAAAAGAGCCGTCGCCATTGTGGGAAATGGTTCCATGGGCGGGTTGGGTGAAAGAAGCCACCGAAAGCGTATCCTGCTCGGCATCGTAGACATGGGTGCTGACAAGAACGCTGGGGGTGGTAAACGGGATACCGGCTTCGCCGATGCTGTTTACGGGCCAGGTCTTGGGGGCGTGGTTGTCATAGAGCGCCTGCACGGTGGCGGCATCCACCACTCCGCTGAATGCGTGGAGCTGGTCGAGCGTTCCCTGGAACAGGGCAGAACTGCCGTTCTGCATCTGGCCGATCCGGGTGATCGTGGCGCCGCGGACGCCCGCAGTCCCCGTGCTGCTGGCCGAAAGCGAACCATCGACAAACACTTGCGCGGCGCCGGTCGAGGTGTTACGGGTTAGAACAAGATGGTGCCAGCGGCCGTCGTTAACCGCAACCGCCGACCGGACCACCGCCGTGCCGTCAACCGACAGGGCGATCTTGCCGACGTCGTCGATCCAGCCCCACTGCACCCCGCCAGACCCCAGCACTCCGGGAGCAGTTGCCGCAGTAACGGCACCGCTTGGGGTGGTTTTCATCCAGAACGAGAGGGAGGACGTTCCCCCCAGCACCGGGGCAATATCCGAAGCCGCAAGCAACGAGTCGTCCACCCCGTCGAAAGCCAGCCCCTTGTATTGGCGGCCCGAAACAAAAGCCGATCCAGCCATGCCCTGAAGGCTGGCGTTGGCCGAACCCACCCGATCCTGCACAACGGTCGCCGTTGCCACCGCTTGGAACGGATCATCATGCCAGTCCGGCCCCTCGTCGAAACTCCAGTGGTGGACCAGCGATTCGAAGCCAGCACCCATGCTGGTGGATCCGATAAACAACAAGCTAGCGAAAGTCAGTGTCAATAGGCGCGAGAATTTCATAATGCTTTTCCCTTAATTTGATAGGAAATAGGATTGGATAATCATTGAATACTAAATATTATTTGTGGGATCCCTTTATTAAGATCCCTTTTCCTTCGGAACGTGACGCAGTCGGATTCCGACACCAACCCTTGGGGGAAATGCCAGCGGACAGATCGATCAAGACCTGCATCGGAACTTGGAAATCGATCACCGTCTGAAACGATTCGAAGGGGAGTTTTTCAAGCTGAACCTCCACTAGGAACCGGTTTCCCACCAGTAACTGGAGAGTACCCTCCATTGCCTCCTCGTTATACTCCTGCGAAACCACGCTGTGTGGAACTTCCATCAAGCGCGGCGAACCGGCTTCCGGCTCTGCGCCGACGATGTCCGCATTAAAGCCGAGCGACTTCAGCATCGTCTCGTCCGGATCGATGCCGAGGTCGGTCACTTCCATCTCCATAAGACTGCCGTTTGACCACTCGAACCGGCCCCGGACACGCGTTGCCATGCGTCCCGCAACAGTAATTTGCTCCTGGTGAAGATCAACACCTTCATAGTCCATCCAGTCCGGGAGCAGTTCTCGCAGCTTGTTTGTTGAAATCAGCACCGACACCTTTTCGGCCTTTTCCTCCGACACCGGATCCTCGAACACTGCGGAGGCAATGGCGTTGGAAACACTGTCCTTCCCGGAGGATGGAAGCGGATCCGATCGGGACAGGGAAACCGCCTCCGCCGAACCGACGGATGGCGGATTTCCAGATTTCGGATGCCGGAGCAGTGCGATCGTCAACACCGCCCCGAACGCAACGACCCATGCCGCAACCAAATTGAATCGTTTTTCCGCCACCGCGTGCCTCCTTCGGATCCTAGTTGTCGAGTCCGGACAGATCGATCGCCTGCACCCAGGCCGGGAAGTTTTGCCCGTCGAAGCCGCGACTGATCGTCACTTCCGCATCACCGGTATAGCGGGTCCAAAACAGGCTGCGCGGATGATACGTTCCCGTTCCGTTGCATCCGTTGTAGACCCAGCCGAAGCGGGCACCCGCAACCGCGGTATCGACCGCAACCGGAACATCCAAACCGGTCGCGTCGCCGTCCGCCTTGAAGCGATGGTCCACGCTAATCGACGGGTGGGTCAACACGTAGACATCGAAGTCGTATGCATCGGTATATTCCGAGCCTACGGCAACGGTAGTCTCGGATGCATTCTGGCTCGCGCCATCGCCGAGGGTGACCAGGCAGGCTTCGGCGCAGTCGCCGAGGCCGGCATCCATGCGGGTTCCGGTACCCCAGACCCATGTATTAGTGCGGGCGACGGCTCCGATCGCCGACGTGGTGTACTCGCCAGCCGCATTTGCCCCGTCTCCGCCATTGTTGCCGGCCACGTTCACGTGCTGGATGCCCCACTCGCTTCCCCATTCCACCACGAAGGTGGTCATCACCGCATCGACCAGCGTTTCACCCGCTGCGTTGCGCGACCAGTTCAGGGAGGAGGTGCCGCTCGGATAGAGGCGGGCATAGACGCTCGAACCCTGGTTCCTGCTGGCCGTCGACTGCGCCGTGAAACGGGCGCCACCCCCGCGATACCCCCCGAAGAGCACCACCTGGCCCACATCGCTCCAAGCCACCGAGGTATCGGTTCCGGAAGTGCCCGTCAGGGAGGTCTCGACAACATCCACCAGCTTGAAGCCGGCGGCGCTTGTAGGATTGACGCATTCCACAACCGTCACGACACCTTCCCATTCCACATCGGCAACCAATCGTTCGAGCACAATCCGATCGGCCGCACCGGAAGCGGGCAGATCCCCCTTGCCGCCCGGAACCGAAGCCACACGGGCATAGTTGTTGTCCGGATGGGCCAAGGCATCGCCAGTGCGCGATCCGCGGACGAGGATGAAGTAGTCATCCGCCAGATCCTGGTTCAGGACCAGCATGGTGTTGGTTCCGGAGAAATCGCCGGCATCCAGATAGTATTCGGCCACCCGAACGCCCGGCGCAACATTATAGCCGCCATGCAGATCCACCACGTCCGTTCCGTTGAGCGCCTTGTCGTAAATCCGCACATCGTCGATCATCCCGTTGAAGGGTTTGTTGTTGCCGCGGATATCGCGCCCGATGGCTACGCCAATCGTTGCGTCGAGATCGCGGATCGTGCCGGTGGCCGAAGCGGCCGGTGTCGCGTTGCCATCGATGTATATGTAGCCATTTGCTCCATCGCGCACGGCTACGACATGGTGCCAGACTCCATCGTTCACCGTTTGCGCAGTACTGAAGCCATACTGGGTCCCGCCATTGCCATAGACAAAGAACTTCAGGGTGCCATTGGCGTTGACGGAGAACATGTACTCGCCGTTGTAGCC
>DAOVNC010000464.1 GCA_030630445.1 Kiritimatiellales bacterium
ATCAAGTCGTATTTAATCAAGCTTGAGCCGGGCGAAATAACTGGTAGGTTCCGGGGCTGTTCAAGGAACTAAACAGAGAGTGTATCCCGGCAATGAGCTTTAATATTACAGATCAAATAATCAGCCAGTTTTTTAGCGGCCTTTTCATCATACTCGTACTCGTCGCGGTCGGCGGTTCGCTTTCCGTGGTTTTCAAGGCGATGAGCAAGAAGTTTGCCTTCACCCGACTGACGCTGATGCTGGCCCTTACGCCGCTCTGCCTAGTGGCTTTCCTCGACCGGAACAGTGTCGCCACCCTCTATCTCTTTTCCATGATTTCGGTGCTGCTCGGCATTACGATCGACGGCATCAACTACCTGCTCCTGCCCAAGGAACTCCCCAAGACCGCGCAGAAGAACAAAAGGGAGGACGCCGCCGAAACCGAGTCCAACCCGGAAGTCATTGTCTGGGAAAAGGCGGAATAGCTTCAGCCGCCCGCGCGCTTGACGGTATAGCCCCTCGCCTGCAGCTCGGCAACGAGCAGGTCGCGGTGGTCGCCTTGGATTTCAATAACGCCCCCCTTGACCGTCCCGCCGGTTCCGCACTTTTGCTTGAGCTGTTTCGCGAGGTCTCGCAATCCTTCGGGATGTAGCGGCACACCGGAAACCACCGTCATGCCCTTCCCTTTGCGCCCCTTCGTTTCGCGACCAACACGCACAATGCCGTCGCCTTTCGGCGCAGCGGGTTTCTGCTTCTCCGGGCGCACCCGCCCCCGGTCCGTCGAATAGACAATGTCCAGGTCGCCAAATGATTTCATCGTTCCACCACCAGCTTCGTGCCGTTATTCTCGAAGGTAATCAGCCGTTTTTTATAGAGCGCGCCGATGGCTTGCTTGTAGGTTTTCTTGCTGACGCCGAACAGAGCGTGAATCTCTTCGGGAGAACTTTTTCCCGTGATCGGCATAAAGCCGCCCTGCTTCTTGATGTGGTTCAAGATCTCATCCGTCAGCACGGTCACCTTTTCGTACCCCGGCTTTTGCAGGCAAAGGTCGATCTTGCCGTCCTCGCGCACCAGCTTGATAAAGCCTTCCAACCGTCGACCGCGTTCCAAGGGCTGGAACACCTCGTTATGGAAAACCAGGCCCCAATGCGAACCATTGATGATCGCCTTGTAGCCGAGATCCGTCTTTGCGCAGACGAGTAAATCGACCTTTTCGCCGGTTTCATAGTTGGACTCGGTCTTGTCGAGAAACTTATCGAGCTTGGACGAAGCCGCCAGACGGCCGCTGGCGAGGTCGAGATAGATGCGCACCATATACGACTCCCCTTCGCGCATCTTGATTTTCTGCTCACGGAACGGAACCAGCAAATCCTTCGGCATGCCCCAATCGAGAAACGCGCCGACCCCCGCAATGGATACAACGCGCAAGCACGCAAACTCATCCACCATCGCGAACGGCTTGAGCGTGGTCGCCGTGAGCCGATCCTCGGAGTCGAGCATGACAAACACCTCGACCGGATCACCCGGCTTCAGACCGTCGGCCGCATAGCGCTTCGGCAGCAGGATATCGCCCAGTTCCCCGCCGTCCAGAAACAGGCCGAAGTCGGTGCTCCGCAACACCTGCAACGTATTCATTTTTCCGATGTCGGCCATTACCGTCGTCCACCCCGGTTCCGGCGGCTATGGAACCGATCCGAATGCTTGCCGTCGCGATGCCGCTTCGGACGGCCATCCGCCCCCACCTGCACCTTGCGGTTCGGTTGCCGCACCTTCGGGCCGGGCTTGGCATCGGCGCCGGTGGCATTCATCGACTTCTCGCAGTGGAGCGCATGGGTGAGATCCACCGGAATCGTCGTGCGGATCAACCGCTCGATCGCCCGGAGATAGTCGCGCTCCGGCGCGCTGCAGAGCGAAATGGCATCGCCCTCCGCTCCGGCGCGGGCGGTC
This sequence comes from Kiritimatiellales bacterium, assembly GCA_030630445.1. Lineage (GTDB taxonomy): Bacteria > Verrucomicrobiota > Kiritimatiellia > Kiritimatiellales > Pontiellaceae > Pontiella. The sequence continues at coordinate 1,927 of DAOVNC010000464.1, forward strand.
CGGCCAATCCGGTGGATATAGGTCTCCGGCTCCACCGGTATATCATAGTTGATGACGTGCGAAATCCCGTCGACATCAATGCCGCGCGCGGCGATATCGGTTGCCACCAGCGCGCGCACCCGCCCCGCCTTGAAATCCGCCAGCGCATTCGTCCGCGCGGTTTGGCTCTTGTTTCCGTGGATGGCGGCGGCCGTGATACCGGCCCCTTCGAGCTTGCGCACCACCTTGTTGGCCACATGCTTCATCTGCGTGAAAACAATAACCCGGTCCAGTTTCTTGTTGCTCAGCAGCCCGATGATCGCCTCGTCCTTGCGCTTCTTGTCCACAAACATCATTTTCTGGACGATGCGTTCGACCGCCGGGTTTTCGGGCGCGATGGTGACGTAGGCCGGGTCATGGACCAACGTGCGCGCCAGATCGACCACCTTCCCTTCCATGGTTGCGGAATAGAATAGCGACTGCCGCTTCTTCGGCAGCTTGGCGATCACCTTTTTAATGTCGTGGATAAAGCCCATGTCGAGCATGCGGTCGGCTTCGTCGAGCACGAATATCTCGACGCCGGAGAGATTGATGTGGCCTTGGTTCATCAGGTCGATCAGCCGGCCCGGCGTGGCGACGAGCACATGCACGCCGCGACGCACGGCCTTGACCTGCGGGTTCTGCCCCACCCC
>DAOVNC010000271.1 GCA_030630445.1 Kiritimatiellales bacterium
CGGCATGCTGTTCTGGATCATGGCCTGGACCCGTTTCCAAGGGTTGGAAGTTTTCCAGCTCTATACCTTCACGCCACAATGGATTTGCTACATCGTCGCCATCAATGCCCTGACCTTCTACCGCACGGGGCGCTGCCTGCTGACGCACGAAACCAAATTTTTCCTTTGGCTGTTTCCACTAAGCGCCGCCTTCTGGTGGTTCTTCGAATACCTCAACCGCTTCGTGCAAAACTGGACCTACACCGGCTGCGAGCACTACACGCCGCTACAATATTTCGTTGCCGCCACCCTGCCCTTCGCCACCGTACTGCCCGCCGTGCTTTCGACCGAGGAATGGCTGGCCTCCAAACCTTGGACAACCGCCGGACTGGATACCTTTCCCCAAATCCACATCGGCAAGCCCAAGCGCGTTGCGGGAACCACCCTGCTTGTTTCGGCGGCGGGGCTCTTTTTCATCGGCTGGTTTCCCGACCATCTTTTCCCGCTATTGTGGGTTGCGCCGCTCTTGCTGTTGCTCGCCTTCCAATCTCTGGGGAAACGCCCATCATTTTTCACCGAGATCGAACACGGCGACTGGCGGCGCATCTGCCGCCTCTGCCTCGCGGCACTCCTTTGCGGTTTTTTCTGGGAGTTGTGGAATTGGAACAGCCTCGCTAAATGGATCTATTCCGTCCCGTACGTCGCCCGCTTCCATCTTTTTGAAATGCCGTTGCTCGGCTACGCGGGCTATCTGCCCTTCGGCCTCGAATGCGCCGTGATCGCCGAGCTGATCCGGAGAAAGGATAAGGCATGAAACGCATTGAGAGACTCATCGGCCGTCAAATCGTTGGCTGCATTTTGTTCGTTGCCGGCATGGCCTGGATTCCGCATGCATGGCATTCGCGGCTGGCGGAACGCTGGTTTGCGGGCGATGCCGAACTACAAACCAAGCTGGCGAACGGCGTGGAGCATTGGATGCAAAGCGGGCTGGATCGCAACAGCTTCACGACCGGGTCAAAGCAATTCGATGGCGAGTGGCTTTATGGAACCTATGTGATGGCGGCGATGGGCTTCGGCCAGATGGCGCTGGAACAGCCCGAAAACAAAAAGCGGTATCTGGCCTTGATGGAGGAGGCTATCGAAGAAGTGCTGTCGGATCGGGTGCGACAGTTCGATATTGAGAGATGGAGGAGCGACCCGTTGGAAACGCTCGATACGGACGAGGGCCATGCCGCCTATCTCGGCTACCTTAACCTTGCGATGGGATTCCACCGCCTGCTTGATCCAAAATCGAAGTTCGCGGAATTGAACGACCGCATCTCGGTCGCCCTGCGTCGCCGCATCGAAGCCAGCCCGACGCTATTGCTCGAATCCTATCCGCACGAAACCTACCCGGTCGACAACTGCGCGGTAATCGCTTCGGTTGCAATGAACGCAACCGACGATCTTCCAAAACGCTGGGCGGAACGTTGTCGAAAAGAATACATCGATCCAGCGTCGGGCTTACTTTTCCAAGCCGTGGATGGGCGCACGGGCCAGCCCTACGATTTCCCGCGCGGTTCCGGCACGACCCTCGGACTCTATTTCCTTTCGTTCATGGACATGGATCTTTCCGGGGTCTTGTACGAAGCGATGAAACAGGAACTTGCCGGAACGATTTGTGGCTTTGGGCTGGTGCGGGAATATCCAAAATCCATCCGCGGGCAAAGCGGCGACATTGATTCGGGTGCCGTCATCTTTGGCTATGGCCTGTCCCCAACCGGGTTTGCCCTTGGTGGCGCCCGCCTCCACGGCGACGGCCATTATTTCAAGCACCTCTATGCTACGGCCACCGCAGCCGGGGCACCGTTGCAAACCAAGGAACGATTCAGCTTTGTAACCGGTGCATCGCTGGGCGATGCCATCCTGTTCGCCATGCTCACGGCACATCCGGGCGGAATCACGGAGATTGGAAAATGAAGCGGGCCATTGTAAAAACCCTGCTGCAAGCCGTAGCTATCTTGCTGGTGTATTCCATTCTCCTGCGGCTACTGGCGGGCACCAATATTGTTGCGGGCATTTTCTGTCCGGGCCCGCATCTTCCGTGGCACCATCCCATCCTGATCGGCCTGTTCCTGCTCTGCCGGCTCTATGTCGTGATGCTGCCCGGACTCGTCCTTAGCCGGATGGGCCTTGCATGGATGAAGCGGCGACAAGCCGGACGAGATAGTTGATTGCCCGGAAACATCCCTACGAAAAAGCCCGCTGTCCGGCGGGCTTTCTTGCGTCTAAAATGAGGAAGGGGTTAATAACCGGGCGACATGCCGGGGATCTGGCGGGAGCCTTCCCACTGCTGCGGGGTGTTCCACGGCATGTCGGAATATTCCTTTTCGTCGTGGTAGTCGTCGGTGGTGGCACAACCGCAGAGTGAGAGCGTGGCGGCCGTGACCAATAGGGAGATGATTTTAAATGACGTTTTCATGGTAAAAAAAGAACCGTCCCGTTTGCGCGGGACGGTTTATGCAGTAGAAACGCAGAATTAGAGTACGGCGTCTTTGGCTGCTTTCGCGATACGGAACTTAAGAACGCGTTTTGCGGCAATCTGAATGGTTTCACCAGTAGCCGGGTTGCGACCCATGCGGGCTTTGCGGTCAACGATAACGAGCTTGCCGATTCCCGGAATGGTGAATCCGTCTGCTGCGCCTTCGTATGCGAGTGCGGCAAGACCTTCTAAAGCGTCTTTTGCCTGAGCCTTAGAGATGTCAGCTTTTTCTGCTACTGCTGCGATGATCTGCGATTTAGTCATGGGTTTTGCCATTGTATTTTCTCCTCACGGTTTCCTGGTTAGTTCCAACAAATACTGTCCGACTCCGTATCGGTCTCAGCGATGGAAAAGTTTTAGGGCATCCCGCTCGGTAACGCAATAGGAAAATAGTCGAAAAAATCAATCTTTACGGGGGTGGAACGGGGATTCCCCTCCCCCCGGAAAAGGAACCGACAATTGCGATCATCATTCAGGCATTCGCCCCCGTTCCGGCTTGCGTCGAATTTTTATATCTGTTTCTATTGCCGCGGTAAGGCGGAAACATAGTCCACTCGTAGAACCGTGTTGATGTGCCTGTCGAACTGGAGTTTGAAGGATTGATGCATTGAAAAGCCAAGGAGATCCCCGCGATCCTGTGCCAAACAGTGCGCTCAGAAGTTTCATAACAATTTGACTATGTTTACCTTGCTTATAATCTGCTTCGGCGCGGCATTGCTTGCTCCCTGGATCCACCGCAGGTTTCCGAAGTATGCGGGATCGCTGCTGGCTCTCGCTCCGGCAGCGGTTTTTATTTGGCTTATGCGACAGCTTCCCGATGTCATGCGCGGCCATCCTGTGGAGCAATCCTTCCAGTGGGTGGAAGGGCTCGGCCTCGAGTTTGCACTGCGGCTGGACGGCCTCAGCCTGTTGTTTGCACTACTCATCATCGGAATCGGCACGCTGATTCTTTTATACACGCAAGGCTACTTCAAGGGCCATCCGCAACAAGGCCGCTTCCTGATGTACATCATCGCGTTCATGGCTTCGATGCTCGGCGTCGTGCTGGCCGACCATCTTTTGATCGTGTTTATCTTCTGGGAGCTCACCAGTTTTACCTCCTACTTGCTGATTGGCTTCAACCACGGAGACAAGGCCGCGCGCGACGCCGCGCTGCAGGCGATGCTCGTCACCGTGCTAGGCGGCTTGTTCCTGCTGGCCGGAATAATCCTCATGGCGCAAGCGGCCGGCACTTGGCGGCTCTCCGAAATCATCCAGCGCGGGGCGGAGCTGCGGGCGCATCAACACTATCTCCCGATCCTGATCCTCGTCTGCATCGGCGCCTTCACCAAGTCGGCGCAATTCCCCTTCCACTTCTGGCTGCCCAACGCCATGCAGGCACCGACTCCGGCCAGCGCCTACCTGCACTCCTCCACGATGGTGAAGGCCGGCGTCTATCTGCTCGCCCGCCTCCATCCCGCCCTTGGAGGAACCGGCGAGTGGGGCGCAATCCTTACAACCATTGGAGCCCTCACGTTCCTGACTGGCGCGATCATGGCCATCGGCCAAACCGTGCTCAAGCGGTTGCTGGCCTACACCACCGTTTCCGCGCTCGGCGCGATGGTCATGCTGCTCGGCGTCGGAACCTCCGGCACGATCAAGGCCATGGCCGCGTTCGTGCTTGCGCACGGCCTCTACAAGGCCGCGCTCTTTCTGGTGGCCGGCGGCATCACCCACGAAACCGGCGGCGAAACCTCCATCGACAAACTCGGGGGTCTGCGCAAGGCCATGCCCTTATCGTTCGCCTGTGCGTTGCTCGCCGGATTGTCGATGGGCGGCTTCCCCCCGTTCCTCGGCTTTGTGGCCAAGGAAAGCTGGTTGCACGCGCTCGGCGATTATCCGCTACTGATTCTCGCCACCATGGTTGGCGGCGCAGCCTATGTGCTCGTCGGCTTTTCCGTCGGATGGAAGCCGTTCGCCGGGAAACGCCCCGACGGACTCCACGCCCACGAAGTTCCGCCCTCCATGTGCATTGGGCCCATTGTGCTGGGAGTTGGGGGTCTGGCACTAGCCTTCTTTGCGGGAGGGGTCGGCCATGCCATCGTCGGGCCTGCCGCCTCGGCGATCGCGGGAAGCAACCAGGAGGTCCACCTGCATTTATGGGCGGGCTTCAGTAGATACTTGGTCATCAGCCTCGCCACGCTGGCCATCGGAACCGGCCTCTACCGCGCACGGGCGGCCTTCCCTAAACGGGCGGAGCGATGGGCGAGACTGGCGCGCTTCGGCCCCGACGCAACCTACCGGGGGCTCCTTGCGCTCGTCTTGAAATTTGCCGCGTGGCAAACGCGCCTGCTGCAAACCGGCACCTTGCGCGACTATATCCGCTATGCCGTGCTGACGTTCACGATTCTGGTGGCCGCCGCGTTTTTCCGCGCAGGCGGCATCAAAGGCCTGGAAAACCTGTCGCCCATATCCGCCCGCATCGCGTTGGTGGCCGTGCTGATGGTTTTGGCCGCGTTCTTCACCGTCCATTCAAACTCGCGCCTGCGTTCGATCCTTTCGATGGGGGTGGTCGGCTACAGCATGGCGATGCTGTTCACCTTCTTCGGCGCACCCGACCTCGCCATGACGCAGCTTGTGATCGAAACGCTGA
>DAOVNC010000431.1 GCA_030630445.1 Kiritimatiellales bacterium
ATTTGAAATACCACCAGCTGTTCAGCGATATGTTCATCGACACCAACCCGATCCCGGTCAAGGCCGCCATGGCCATGAGGGGCCTGATCGAAGAAACCTACCGCCTGCCCATGTGTCCCATGACGGATGCGAAGAAGGATGTGCTGCGCGCATCGATGGAGTCTGCTGGTGTTTTGTAGCGTAGACGGAGCTTCCAGCTCCGTTTGGACGTTCAAAGCGCGTTGATATATCCAACGGAGCTGGAAGCTCCGTCTACATTTAAGGAAAAACCAATGAGTGTTAAAGTGGTGGTTTTAGGCGCCGGCGGCCGCATGGGCAAGGCCCTGATCCGTTGCATCATGGAAGAAAAAGTCCACGGGCTGGAACTCTTCGGCGCGGTCGATCTTTGGGACGTTCCGGATCTTGGGAAAGACGCCGGGCTGATGGCGGGAACGAAAGAGGCGGACGTCAAACTGATCAACAACCTCGACGAGGTTGGAGCCGATGCCGACGTGATCGTCGACTTTTCGTCGCACTTTGGAACGGCGGGCAACGCACCGCGCATTGCGGAGTGGGGCACGGCTTGGGTGATCGGCACCACCGGTCTGAACGAAGAAGAACTCGCCGCCATCGGTGCGGCGGCGGAAAAGACCGCCGTGGTGCTTTCGGGCAACATGAGCCTCGGGATCAATTTGCTCTGCAACCTGGTCGAAGCCGGTGCGCGCGCACTCAAAGGCAAGGGCTACGACATCGAAGTGCTCGAACGCCACCACAACCAAAAGAAAGATTCACCCAGTGGAACGGCGCTGATGCTGGGTCGTGCGGCGGCGGCGGGCTACGACTGGAACCTTCCTGATGTTCAAGTGGACGGCCGCACCGGACTGCCCGGCGAACGCCCCGAAAAAGAGATTGCCTTCCATGCCATCCGCGGCGGCGATATTGTGGGCGACCACACCGTCATGCTCGCCGGCATGGGCGAGTTGCTGGAGCTGTCGCACCGCGCCACCAGCCGCGACGTCTTTGCCATCGGCGCCCTCCAAGCCGCCGCCTGGGTGGCGGGAAAGAATCCGAAGCTCTACAGCATGAAGGATGTTTTGGGGTTGTAGAATAGCGTGTTTTGCTATCTGATTGCTACTTCCTGAAACTGGAGAAGAGAAATGATCAAATCATTTGAAATAGAAAACTTCCGGTTGTTCGACCATCTAAAGATAAATCGCCTGAGTCGAGTCAACCTTGTTGCGGGAAAGAACAACACGGGGAAAAGTGCTTTTCTTGAGGCGGCTTTGTTGCACTACGCTCGGATGTCTGAACACATCCTTTTCGAGCTACTTGAAATCAGGCAGGAAGACTCAGGCGCTTTCTTGGCGGCAGCATTTGACGATAACCTACATCCGTTCCGCCATATTTTCAAAAAACACAGCTTACCGGAGCCTGGGCAACCCGGCATCAAGCTTTCGGCGGGGAGCTCCGATTATGTCAGCGTAAAGGTCGGGACTTATATCCGGAATATGGAAGGACATCCCGGAGAATTGAAAGAAGTGCCAACCAATGATTCCGGCGATCATTTCGATGAAATGATCATTCGATATTTAATTGTGTCCGAGCGGAATACCGAGAAGCTCGACGCGGGTCGGAAGATTTCTTTGTCCTATCAACCCAGACGCTCCGGGAAAAATGGATTTGCCTACGGCATTGTTCCTCCATGTGGGCCAAGCGACTCTTCCGTGGCGGCGATGTGGGATAAAACAAGTTTAGGCAATGAATCGGATAAAGTGATTGAAGCCTTGCGACTCCTTGAACCGGAAAGCCTTAGGCTATCCTTTATTGAAAGAGACGGGAGCCGCGCAAGGGTTCCCTTTGTCAAGCTGGATTGTTTTGATGAACCTGTCCCTTTAAAAAGTTTGGGTGATGGGATGACCCGTATCCTTCATATCATTCTTTCGCTGGTTTCCTGCAAAGGAGGGGTTTTACTAATTGACGAATTCGAAAACGGCTTGCACTGGAGTGTTCAGCCCAAGGTTTGGAAGATGATTTTTGAGTTGGCGAAGAAGCTGGATGTGCAAGTATTCGCCACGACTCATAGCCGGGATTGTGTGGCTGGATTCCACGAAGTGTGGGAAGAAAACGAATCCGATGGTGCGTTTTTGCGATTGATGCGCGAAGAGAATCGAAAGCCTGTAGAGGAGTACTCGCTAGAACAACTCCGCAAATCCATCGAAATCGATGTGGAGGTGCGGTAGCTATGCCTTCCGAACGAATTCTGCTCGTCGAGGGGAAGGATGATTACCATGTGATTGTGCACCTTTGGGAGGCACATGGGTTGCCGAAAAAACATTTCGAAGCCATTGATTGTAAATCGGCCGATAAACTTTTACGCGACCATTTTGAACCGCGCCTCAAGGGAAGTTGCCCTCCAACAGTCCTCGGAATTATTTTGGATGCGGACGAAAATCCCTCCTCTCGCTGGGATGCCATAAAAAACAGATTACTCAAGGCTGGCTATAAAGAGTTGCCGACCCATCCCGATAAAAAAGGAACCGTTATCGAGCAGAATGGTCTCCCAAAGATTGGGGTTTGGATTATGCCCGATAATCTTTCCAAAGGAATGCTGGAGGATTTTCTTGCTCAACTTGCTCCCGAAGATGCCATGGGATTTGCGAAGGGATGCGTGGCCGATGCGAAGGACAAAGGGTTTTCGTCCTTTAAGGATGATCATCAACCCAAGGCGGAAATCCACACCTATCTCGCTTGGCAGGACGAGCCGGGGAATCCGTTGGGAATCTCTATTGATGCGAATGCCCTGGATGTGCATCTTCCTGTGGCAAAAGAATTTGTTGAGTTCTTGAAAAAGCTGTTTTTGTGAGATGAATAACTCAAAGGAGTCATTGGACGGATTGGCATTGGGGACTGGCCTGAATGGCACTTAGTTAAGGAGTTTTAGCCTGAAAAC
>DAOVNC010000153.1 GCA_030630445.1 Kiritimatiellales bacterium
ATGGCTTTCAAGCAACGAAGCGCAGGGTAGCTCACTTTGGGACAAATGGAGAGTTCTGATTGCCAAAAAGGACTGTTGATTTACAGTCTGCCGACGGTATCATGCGCCAAAGTTGACAGCACACATCTGGAACGGCACAATCGGGCTTTTAAAAATCTACTAATCGACTCAAAAGGATACGCTATGAAACAAAAAACCACTTCCATGCTGGCGGCACTTCTTTTGCTTTGGTCGGGAACCTCCCTGGCGGAATTCAACATTTCGGAGCTTTCCGAGAAACAGGCTACCAAGCGGCGCAAGGCCTTCACCGACTGGGTCACCCCGGATACGGCTCAAGAAACCTACGAACGCTACGAACGAAAAGGCCAGTTCCCGATCTACCACGAATCGTCGGAGCAGGGAGAGCGGCGGATCTACGAAGACAACCCCGATAGCTTCAGCTTTCAAATCTGGAGCATCTATGGCGAAAAAGGCTTCTGCAAAAAAGACAGCGAACTTCGGAGAAAAGGATACGTTCTGCTGACCGCATCGAAATACACCAATAAAAAAGGGCACACCCTCTACCGCGGCATCTGGGTTTCGGAGGATGTCGAGAAGCGCATGGAACGGGTGATCCGACGCTATGGCATTTCCAAAGCCTATATTTCGGCGGACCATGTGCCAAAGTAACCTTTATGGGGAAAAGCCGGTATGCCGATCCCCGAGTTTTTCGTCCATGGAGCCGAAACTCCGAAAACGCCTAAACAGCATCCTGCACGTTGCAGTTCGTCCGGGTTCGTTGACGGGTCTGCCCGGCCCGGCCTCCAGACCGCGATCATGGATCGCGGCTACAGTTTTTACGGAAATACCCTAGACAAGTTCGCAGGCGCCGCCGGCGCAGGCGATCTCGCCTTGCAGGTTGGTGGCGTCTTCCTGCTCGTGCATGAGGGTGTAGTCGGCGGGACGGAAGTTGGCGATGAGCTCGTTCCAGAGCGTTTCATCCTGGGCGGTGACCACTTCTTCGTGCGGGGCCTGCTGGTAGAGCTTGTCGCCCGATGCCGCCAGCATGCTGATGCCGGTAAAGTCGGCGCGGTTTTCCCAGATGTAGTCCGCCACCTCGTCCCACTCGCCGTCGCGCACCGTCAGGGTGTTGGAGACGTTGTGGTAGAGTCCGGGGTTCATTTCCGGTCGCGCGGTGCCAGGCACGACCCAGTTTTGCTGGGTGGAGTGAACGTGCTTGAGCAGATCCATGGCCGACATCTCGTTGCGCAGGACCGCTTCTTCGGGTGCCTCGATGCAGAAGGTGATGACGTCGTCGGTCTTGTTGGCGCTCCAGACGGATTCCTCGCACATGTGCGGGTTTTGCGCGTTGAAGAACTTGTAGACGGGATCGGTCTTGTTGGCCTGCACGCGGCGGAAGTAGCGGCGGGCGTGGCGCGGGTGGATGCCGGATGCGGTTCCAAGCAACAGCGAGGTCGATCCAGCGGGCTTGACGCAGGTGAGGCGCGCGGCGGGCTCGGTACCGATTTTCAGCGAGGTCTCGCGGTTCACCTCAATGGCATACTTGGCCATGTTTTGCTGCATTACCGGGTCGAGCGTGATGGCCGGCGAGTCCATCATGCCGGTGATCGAAACGCCAAGCAGCGCCTCGCGGCGGCAGAGTTCTTCGGTCGTTCCGCCGAGATACGGGAAGTCGGTATAGCCCGCCTGCAGGGTTCCAATAATGGTTGCCGCGCGCACGGCGATGCGGAAGTCCTCTTCGGAGTGCAACTTGGCGCCGTTGATTTCGGTGAGGTTGCAGAATTGCCAACCGGATTCAACCGTGACGTTGCCGTCCTTGTCCTTTACTTCGAGGTGCGGGTTGAGCCCGATCTCGCAGCACGGGTTGCAGCCGTGCGAGAGGTCGTTGGCAAAATAGAAGCCGGGTTCGCCCCACTCTTTCTGCTTGGTGAAGATGCGCAGGAACTGCGCCTTGGAGGTTTCGTTGCGGATGAGCTTCACGGAGTTGTTGGAGCGTCCGCGCTGCGGGTTTTCCTCGAACCAGTTGCCGCGCTTGGCGTTCATCATTTCGCCGTCGTCCGGCGAGAAAAGGCAGATGGTTGCGCTGCGGCGCACGCCGCCGGCAATCACGGCATCGGCCGCGTGCATCATGATGTCGTAGGCTTCGACCGGCTTGAGCTTGCGGCCGAGCGCGCCGTCGAAGATGTTGCGGGCGCGCTCGATGGCGCGGCGCAACGGCACGTGGCCGGGAGCGCGGCCGCCGGAGGTTTTGAGCAGGGTGCCGCGGTGGCGGATTTCCGAATAGTTGAATTCCACGAGATAGCCTTCCACATAGCTGAGAACCAGCTCCTGCATGGCATCGGCCCAGCCTTCGATGGTGTCGGGCACGTTGAAGTGGCGCACGGTGCCTTCATCGACGGACGCCGCCAGCACGGGAAGCTTTTCGACATGTTCGAATTCGACGCTGAAGCCTACACCTGTTCCGCAGAGCAGCAGGAAGAGGCCGTCGCGGAAGAATTCGATGCGGTCGCAGATGCCAAAGGTGCAGTTGTACATGCGCGCATGGTTTTTCTCGATGGCCTTGCCGCCGAATTGCATGGAGCGCATGGAGGGCAGGCAGCGCTTGTCGAGCCCCTGGTCGAACGCCCAGCGGATATCCTCTTCGGCGGCGGGATAGCGGCGCAGGTGCATGTCGCGTACGCGACCGACGGCCTCGGCAAAGGTTTCGCGGCGGCCGAGTTCGGGGAGGTAGCGGGCGTAGCGGCTGGCGAGCATGTAGTCCTGAATGGAGGATGCGTCGGGACGCAGGCGCTGGTTGCGGGCTTTCTTGTGTTCTTCGCGGTAGAGGATGTAGGCGCGCGCCACGTCGTAGAGTCCGGCCCCCATCAGCTGCTGCTCGACGAGATCCTGGATGGTTTCCACATCCACCTCGTCCTTGCCATGCTGCTCATAGCCTTTGATAATGTTGTCCAGCTTGCCGGTGATATCCTTAATGATGGTGGTCAAGTGCGGCGGCACCTCGCCCTCGATTTTCGTAGCACTTTGAACCGCTTTTTCGATGGCGGTGTAGATTTTCGATTCGTCGTAGTCAACGCTGGCCGCGTCCCTCTTTTTTACTTTGATTTCCATGCCTTGTGTCCCTTTTATAAAAGTGTGTTTTTCGGGTTTCCCCGGAGGTCTCGGGGAAAATACGGGTGCTTGCACCCACAATATATAGTGTTCCCTAAAAGCAGATGCACAATATATGGTTCATTTTGCCAGTAACAGGAAAAAATCGAAAAAATGAATTTCCAGAAAAAACCTCCCCGTTTATTAGTAGCCTGAATCATTAGCGACCCTGTGTTTTCTTCACCTTGTGGGTGTAGCGCATGCCTCCCGAAGGGGGCGCGCCCTCTGCAAGCAGAGAGGCTACACCTTCGCGAGAAAAGTCGCTAATGATTCAGGCTAGTAGTTGAGGCGCTCGATCCGCTTCGCGACCTTGGCGGCGTCCTTGGTGTCGCCATCGTTTGTGTATACCGCATGCAGGAGGCGGAGCAGGTTCTGTTCATAACCGGGCGAAAAGCTGTTTTCGTCGATCAGATCCTCGATGTAGCCCTCCATGAACTTGGCCGCCTCGCGGGTCTGCCCCGACTTTTTGGTCAACTTGATATACCCGCGGATCAACGGAAAAACCTTGTTGCCCCCGTCCTTCTGCTCGTCGAGCAGTTGCTCCAGTTCCTTGCGGGCTTTCTTCATATCGCCCGTGGCGATGATTCGGTTGATCCGCTCCGATTCGAACGAACGCTTCAAGTCGTCGCGATCGTCGTCCACACCGGCGTTCAGGCTGCGCATCAGCCGGTCGGCCGCGTCGTTGCGCCCCCCCTTGCGCAGAACCGCTTCGATCTCCTTCGCGGTCTGGGTCAGGATGTCGGGGTATTTCCGGAAGATGTCCTTCTTATCCGCGAAAAGCTCCACCAAGGCATCGTAGTCTTTCCGGTCGGCCAGCAGTTGTTGCTCGATCATCCATGGACGCAGGTGGCGCTTGACCTGCTGCCGCGCCAGCCGGGCGCAGCGCAGCGCATTTTCGGGATCGGATTCCAGTAGCACTTCGGCAATGGAGGTATATGCACTGGCCTGCGTGAAAGCGTCGGAATGCAGCGAGCGCTCGCAGGCGTATTCCACGTCGTGGTCGGTCATCGTGAGTCGGGTCTGCGGGTCGATCGCGTAGCCGGTGGTGTATTCGTCGCCTTGGTAGCGGCCAATATCGAGAAGCCAGTCGCCCGGGGATTTCATGAAGGCGAACCATGCATGGTTGGCGCTCTTGCCGGAGCCGTGGAAATAGATGGCCGGGATGCCGTGGGCGCGGGCGGTCAGCACGGCATAGTAGGCTTGGTCGACGCAGATGCCCCCCTTCTCTTGGATCTCGGCTAGCGTGTAGGGCCCGGTGTCCCACGCGTAGCGCGATGACTGTAGCCGGTCGTGGTCGTATTCGATGCTGCTATATGTGTCGCCCCAGCCCGACAAGGAACCGCGGACGTTCTCGCGCGCCCATTCCAGCTCGCTGATCGGCACCGGCACATGCACCACGAAGCGCAGCTCCGCCGCCCCGAGCTTTTCATAGTCGATCTTTGCGTCGCCACCGGCATAGAGCGCCTTGAAATAGTCGTAGCGCTTCACCGCGTCGTTGTCGCCGAGAAGTGTTTTCCGGCCCATCTGCCCGTGGATGCGCACCTTTTCGGAATGATCCAGCACGATCGCAATCGCCAGAATCAGATCGAAATATTCATCGCATCCCGCCGGATCGTGCGCCCGCAACTGGTCAATGATCGCCAAGCCGCGCCCGAACGAGTCCTCCGGCGCGAGGGTATCGATCAGCCGATGAAGGCGTGAGCCCGACGCCAGAATCCATGCGGCGGTCGCGTCCGTTGGCTTGGCCTCTTGCGAAAGCTGCATGAAACGCACGCATTCCGCCAACACGGCCATCTGCACCAGTTCGCGCGTGGGCACCCGCGAAACGGCATCCAACCGTCGGCTGAGATGGGTTGTGAACTGGATCATCCCCTTCTGCTGGGTTTCTGCGCGAATATGCTCCAGCGTCGCGGCACGCAACTGTTCAGCCGAAGGAGCGGCGAAAAGGGCTGCTGAAAAAAGGAAAACCAAACCCAAAACTCGTTTAATCATTTCAAAATCTCCAAATCGCTTTTCGCGCCTGTTTTCGGCACAGCGCACAGGGATATCCATGGCTCGCCACTCTCGACCTCCGAACAAACTAAGCCACCGGAAAACAAGACTCAAGCGAAATGCCCCCGCTCGCAAGGGTTGTGCATTAAATGTTCTGTAAAAAGATTGGAACCACAAGTTTCCGGAACGCACTTCCGTGAAATAGCATATTTCCCGGCTTCCAGCCTTTGTAAACTTGGCCATTCCAACTATGTTCCCTTCGGATTCAACGAACATAAAGGAGCAACACCATGCCAGACATCAAAGGAACCGAAACCGAAAAGAACCTGCTGAAGGCCTTCGCAGGTGAATCGCAGGCGCGCAACCGCTACACCTACTTTGCGAGTGCCGCAAAAAAGGAAGGCCTCGTGCAGATCGCCGATATCTTCCAGGAAACCGCCGATCAGGAAAAGGAGCACGCCAAGCGCTTCTTCAAATTCCTTGAAGGTGGCGTGGTCGGAATCACCGCCAGCTTCCCGGCCGGAGTCGTCGGCACCACCGCCGAAAACCTGAAGGCTTCCGCCAACGGCGAAAACGAGGAGTGGACGGAGCTATATCCGGCCTTCGCCGCAACGGCGCGCGAAGAGGGATTCCCCGCCATCGCCACCGTCATTGAAAAAATCGCCATTGCCGAAAAGCAGCACGAGAAGCGCTACCGCGACCTACTCAAAAACCTCGACGAAGGCAAGGTCTTCAAGAAGGACGGGAAAGTGGTGTGGCGCTGCCGCAACTGCGGCTTCATCCACGAAGCCGAAGAGGCGCCCGGCATGTGCCCGGCCTGCGCCCACCCGCAAGCGCACTTCGAGGTGCTCGGCGAAAACTGGTAGCCGATCCCCTTGCAACCCGTCGCTACGGCACCCACCCGTGCCGTTCAAAAAAGCCCCTTCATGGGGCTTTTTTGGGTCTGCCCCCTCCAAAATCCATCGAAAGCTCCATATAGTATACTATATATTTTGACCCATAAGTGGGTGTTTTAGGGGCTAAATATGTCGTATACTATATAAAAAATCGCTCCCCTCAAAATGGATCCGCGCGAGAAACAAGCCTTCGTCCCCTTCTCCCCGGCAACTGCCAAACCCAAAGGCCAACAAGGAAAAGGTTTGAAAACCCCATTGGATGCAGGTATTTTCTAAAGCTTCCCGCTTTTATGCCGGACACGCGGCAACGGGATGAACGAGTCAACAGAACAACCGGAGAGGAAACATGAAAAACATACCCATCGACAATGTCCGCAACTTCGCTCTAATGGGCCACACGGGTAGCGGGAAAACTTCGCTGATCGACAGTATCCTGTTTAAGCTGGGTCAGGTTGATCGGGTAGGTTCTCCGGGGAACGGTACCAGTGTGGCCGATTGGACCGACGAAGAAAAAGCGCACGAAATCTCTATTTGGGCCAAGCCGTTCGATGGCGTATACACCGCCGCAAGCCGCAAAGTCCGCCGCCTGGTCATGCTCGACACCCCCGGCTTCGCCGACTTCATCGGCCAGATGGTCGCTGCCGCCGAAGTCACCGACGCCGCCCTCATCACCATCGACGCCAGCTCCGGTATTCAGGTCGGCACCCAGCGTGCATGGAAAGCCTGCGAAAAGCGCAACCTCCCCCGCGGCATCGCCATCACCTGCCTCGACAAGGACGACACCGATTTTGACAACACCCTCTTGGAAATCAAAGAGCGCTGGGGCGACGACCGCTGCATCCCCATGGTGCTCCCGACCGCCGACGGCAAAGCCATCGATATTCTCAACTGCCCGGCCAACGAAATCCCCGACGAACTCAAGGACCGCGTGAAGGCCATCAAGGATCACCTGATCGAACTCGCGGCCGAAACCGACGACTCGCTGATGGAAAAATATTTCGAGGGCGAGGAACTCACCGCCGACGAGTTTTCCGAAGGGCTGCGCAAGTCCGTGCACGACGCCCACCTGATTCCCGTTTTCGCGACTTCCGTGAAAGCGGACATCGGCGTAAAAGAGACGATGGATTCCATCAGCCGCCTCTTCCCGTCGCCCCACGACTATCCCGTAAGCTGCGCGGAGGGCAACGAGATCTCCGCCGAGGAGGACCAGCCCTTCTCCGGAAAGGTCTGGCGCTGCTTCAACGACCCCTTCATCGGGCAGTTGACCTTCGTGCGCATCTATAGCGGCGTGCTCAAGCCCGGCATGGAGATCTACAACCCGACCAAGAACCAGAAGGAAAAAGTCAGCACGATCCTCTATGTGGACGGGAAGAAAACCACCGAGGCTTCCGAGGCGAAGGCCGGCGACATTGTGGCGCTCACCAAGCTTAAGCACACCTACCTCAACGACTCGCTCTGCGCGCCCGGCGCAACCATCGAGTTCAAGCCGATCGTCTTCCCCGCGCCAGTTACGGCCTATGCCGTCGAGCCGAAGAACAAGGCCGATGCCGACAAGATTGGAATGGCCCTGCACCGCGCCACCGAAGAGGATCCCTCCACCCGCCTCGACCACAACACCGAGACCCACGAGCTCGTCCTCTGGGGCATGGGCGACATGCACCTCGACGTCACCCTCGAGCACATCAAGAACCGCAGCAACGTCGAGATGACCCACCACACCCCGAAGGTCGCCTACAAGGAAACCATCACCGGCAACGGCGAAGGGCACTACAAGCACAAGAAGCAGTCCGGTGGACGCGGCCAATATGGCGAGTGCTATATCCGCATCCGTCCGAAGGATCCGTCCGAAGAGACCTGGTTCCTCAACAAGATTGTCGGCGGCGCGATCCCCGGCGGCTTCATCACCGCCTGCGAAAAAGGCTTTGTCGAGGGTCTGGAAAAA
>DAOVNC010000388.1 GCA_030630445.1 Kiritimatiellales bacterium
TGCCCTTGCGCGTCCGGGTGATACCTTTTCCTTGCTCCATGCCTATGCTCCTTTCCTTTGTTTGTGGTGAATGAAGAAGGGTTCATTCTGGCATGGGGCACTATTCATCCCAAGTGGGCATTTTAATTTACAGTCTACCTCGCCGTTTCGGTTTACGGTTTACGGTTATTAGTTATTGGCTATCAGAACAAGCAATTGGTTCTTCACAGTAATTCACCCTGGTGGCGAAACTAGATCTCGGACAGCATCCGGTTCATGGCGGCAGCGGCCTTGCGGCCTTCGCCCATGGCGAGAATGACGGTGGCCGCGCCGAGGACAATGTCGCCGCCGGCATAGATTCGGTCGAGCGACGACTTGCCGTTTTCGTCGGCGACAATGTTCCCCCACTTGTTGGTTTCGAGGCCGGGGGTGGTTTGGCGGATGAGCGGATTGGAGTCGTTGCCAATGGCGACGATGACGGTGTCGAGATCAATCTCAAATTCGCTGCCTTCGATCGCGACGGGACGGCGGCGGCCGGAGTCGTCGGGTTCGCCCAGTTCGTAGCGCAGGCATTCGATGCCGCGCACCCAGCCGCGTTCATCGGAAAGGATGCGCTTGGGATTTTCCAAGAGATGGAAAATGACGCCCTCCTCCTTGGCATGGCCGACTTCCTCGACCCGGGCGGGCATTTCGACTTCGGTACGGCGGTAGATCAGGTGCACTTCCTTGGCGCCAAGGCGCACGGCGGTACGCGCGGCATCCATCGCCACATTGCCGCCGCCAAACACGGCCACTTTTTCGGAGGCGAAAATCGGTGTGTCCGCGCGAGCTTTGTCGTAGGCGCGCATGAGGTTGGAGCGGGTCAGGTATTCGTTGGCGGAGTAGACCCCTACGAGGTTTTCGCCTTCGATGTTCATGAAGCGCGGAAGGCCGGCGCCGGTTCCGATAAAGAGCGCGTCGAAACTATCCTCTTTCAACAGGTCGGCAACCTTGCGGGTTCGGCCAATCACAAAATTGGGCTTAAGCTCGCAGCCCATGGCCGTGAGCGCATCGATCTCCTTTTGCACAATCGCCTTGGGTAGGCGAAACTCGGGAATGCCGTAAACCATCACCCCGCCCGGCTTGTGGAAGGCTTCGAAGAGCACGACGCTGTGGCCTTCGCGCCGGATATCCGCCGCGACGGTGAGCCCGGCGGGGCCGGTGCCGATGATGCCGACTTTTTTGCCGGTTTCGGGTTTTACGGCGGGGATTTCAACCAGGTCGTTTTCACGTTCCCAGTCGGCGACGTAGCGCTCGAGGCGGCCGATGCTGACGGCTTTATCGACGGACTTGAGAACCTTGCCAACGGTACAGGGCGCTTGGCACTGCGTCTCTTGCGGGCAGACCCGGCCGCAGACGGCGGGCAGGAGGCTGTCCTGCTTAAGTATATCGACCGCTTTCTTGTTGTCGCCGTCGGCGATGGCTTGGATGAAGCCGGGGATGTCGATGCCGACGGGACAGCCGGCGATACAGGGCGCGGTTTTGCACTGGAGGCAGCGTTCCGCTTCGAGCTTGGCCTGTTCAGGCGTATAGCCGAGCGCGACCTCTTCCATGTTGGAGCGGCGTACGGCAGGATCCTGCGAAGGCATCTCCTGCGCAGGGATCGCCATGCGGTCCCTGGGGCCGAGCGGTTCCGTTTTCGCATTTACTTCTTCGAGGACTTTTTTGGCGTCTTCGGCCAGCTTTTCAGAGGGTATGTAGGTCATGATGCTTCGCCTTCCAGTCCGATTTTGCAGTCGTGCTCTTCCTGCTTCTTGTAGGAGTTGAGACGGTTGATCATATTGTCGAAATCGACGAGGTGGCCGTCGAACTCGGGACCGTCCACGCAGACAAATTTGGTTTCGTCGCCCACCGTAACGCGGCATCCGCCGCACATGCCGGTTCCATCCACCATGATGGTGTTGAGCGAAACCTGGGTGGGTACTTCGTAGGGCCGTGTGGTCTCGGCACAGAATTTCATCATGATCGGCGGGCCGATCGCAACCGCCAGATCCGGTTTGGGATCCTGTTCGCAAAGTTCTTTGAGCGGTTCGGTAACGAGGCATTTGCGGCCATACGACCCGTCGTCGGTGCAGAGGATTAGTTCGTCGGCGATGGCGCGCATTTCGTCTTCGAGAATGATCAAATCCTTGTTGCGCGCGCCCATGATGATCGTGACGTGGTTCCCGGCAGCCTTCATGGCTTGGGCAATCGGGTGGAGCGGCGCAACGCCGATCCCGCCGCCGACGCAGACGACGGTTCCAAAGTTTTCAATATGGGTCGGCGTGCCGAGCGGGCCGACCAGCGCGGCGATTTTGTCGCCGACCTCCATTCGGGCCAGTTTTTTCGTCGTTTTCCCGACGGCCTGGAAAATAAGGGTGATGGAGCCTGCTGCGAGATCGGCATCGGCTACGGTAAGCGGAATGCGTTCTCCAAAATCCTCGCACAATTGGAGGATGATAAATTGTCCGGCCTTGCGCTCGCAGGCAATCAACGGGGCTTCCACCCGCATTGAAAACACGGTTTCTGAAAGCTGCTTTTTTTCGAGTATCCGGTTCATGGTTCCATATCCTTGGGCTAAATAAAAATCCCCTCCCCGAGGGGAAGGGAATTCATACCGATGTCGGGCCGCCAAAGCAACCCGCAGGGTTGTTTTTTAGCTAGATGACGCCTTGATCCATCATCGCGTCGGCCACTTTGGTGAAGCCGGCAATGTTGGCGCCCATGACATAGTTGCCCGGTTGGCCATATTCTTCGGCCGCCGCCGCGGAAGCAGCATGGATCTTAACCATGATGTCGTTGAGTTTTGCGTCCACCTCTTCGCGGCTCCAACTGATGCGTGCGGAGTTTTGGCTCATTTCCAGTCCAGACGTGGCCACACCACCGGCGTTGGCCGCCTTGCCTGGCCCGTAGAGGATGCGGTTTTCGACGAAGAGCTCGACGGCTTCCGGCGTGCTCGGCATGTTGGCGCCTTCACCGACGACATAGCAGCCGTTGTCCAGCAGGGTCTTCGCATCTTCGCCGTTGATTTCGTTCTGCGTGGCGCTCGGGAAGGCACAGTCGCACTTGATGCTCCATGGACGCTGGCCTTCGAGGTATTCCGCGCCAAACTTATCGGCATATTCCTTGATGCGGCCGCGCTTCACGTTCTTAAGCTCCAGAACGAAGGCGAGCTTTTTAGCATCGATGCCGTCGCGGTCATAGATGGTGCCGCCGGAGTCGGAAAGCGAAACCACCTTGCCGCCGAGCTGGGTGATCTTCTCGGTGGTGTATTGCGCCACGTTGCCGGAACCCGAAACCACACAGGTTTTACCCTCCAGCGTTTCTTTTCTCACTTTAAGCATCTCGTTGACGAA
>DAOVNC010000213.1 GCA_030630445.1 Kiritimatiellales bacterium
CAATGCAGTTTGCCGACGCCAGGAAGGTCAACGGGGAAGTTACCCCGACATCCCCTTGCCGGATGCCGAGCGCTAGGCACGACACATGAAGCGCCGCTGTTCCATTGCTTACGGCAACGGCATGCTTCACTCCAAGGTATTCGCCGACAACATCCTCGAAGCGGGTTACTGCCGGCCCGCAGGTCAAGTAGTCGCTATGCAGGACATCCACAACGCATTGGATGTCCTCCTCGGTAATCAACTGGCGGCCATACGGGATCATATTCGTTCCTTCATGCTGGTTCGAAACCGGGATCCAGATGTTCCGTGATCTTTTCACGGAGTGATTCCAACGTTTCCCATTCCGCATTCTCGCCGGAATTGTACGAGAAACCTTTCTCAACAAAAGCCGCATGGTGGTGCGACAGGTAATCCTCCGAAGAATAGTTGAAGGAAACCGAAGGAAGGATTGCATAGTATTTGCCGAGATCAATAGTACACAAGGAGTCGGTGACGGTTATCATCTCTTCATGCAATTTCTCGCCGGGGCGGATTCCAACCACCTCGGTCTTGCAACCGGGAGCGATCGCCTCGGCGACATCGGTGATGCGGTAGGAGGGAATCTTTGGAACGAATATTTCGCCCCCAAGATGGTTCTTCATCGCAAACAGAACCAGATTGGCGCCTTCTTCCAAGGAAATATTAAATCGGGTCATGCTCGCATCGGTTATCGGCAGACAGCCCTGTTCGCGTTGGCTGAGAAAAAAGGGAATCACCGATCCACGCGACCCCATGACGTTTCCATAGCGAACCACCGAAAATTTTATGTCATGCCTCCCCTTAATGTTGTTCGCCGCAACAAACAGCTTGTCGGAAACCAACTTGGTTGCGCCATAAAGGTTGATCGGGGCGCAAGCCTTATCCGTTGATAGCGCCACCACGCCTTTCACCCCGGCCTCGATAGAGGCATTAATCGTATTTTCCGCGCCATCGACATTCGTTTTGATGCACTCGCCGGGATTGTATTCCGCTGTATCCACCTGCTTAAGCGCCGCTGCATGAATCACATAATCCACATCCACCATGGCACGTTTCAGCCGGGCGGCATCGCGAACATCGCCGATGAAGAAACGTAGGCGTTTCTGCTCGGCGGACGAGAAGGAACCTTTCATCAGAAATTGCTTATACTCATCCCGACTATAGACTACCACCTTATCGACATCACTACTCAGCAACATTTGCTCGGTAAGCTTTTTGCCGAGCGACCCGGTACCACCTGTAATCAGCACACGCGCGCCCTTTAAAAAACTGTAGTCAATCACTTCACTCATTCCCTCATCCTCATAACTGGTTACCGCTTCATTCAACCATCAACGTTAAGATGAAACCACAATATTTAGCTAACAATCCATTCCCAATCGCTACGGCATGTACCCACATCGACACGCAATATCCCCGATCCGGCTACACTTTTGACCTTCTTCCAAGCAATGTAAACCCGCAAAGCATCAGCGAAACGCACGAAACGACTGCGAGACACAAAAGAACCGAATCCACACTGGCATCGAACAGGAATGGAAACCCTATGTAGCAGGCAGCCGCCAACGGCATGAAAGACACCGACCATAGCTTCCGCTGAGCCAAGGCAAAGGGCAGTGTTATGCTTAAGAGAGATACAGGAACCATGATCATTGCCAGTGCCCGGCTCCACCAAAGCAGCTGCTCCGAGGGATCGGGGATGCCATAAATCCATTTAAATGCATACTCCGCCAAAAAGAAAAATCCCGCAGCAGAGAAAACCGTGACCAACAGAGTCATCAACAACGATTTCAAGAAAATGTTTCTTTGTTCACGGCTGCCCTCCCTTTCAGATACAACTTTCGGGAACATTGCCGCCACCAGCGCTTGCGGAACGAAAACCACCAACCGCCCCAAGGTCGCGGCATACGAGAACTCACTCGCATTTTCGGGGTAAAAGTGTTTCACAAGAACCACATCTCCCGTCATGAGGCATGAATAGCCCAGGAGAATAAAAAAGCTCCCAAACAAATAACCGTGCATCCGGGGAAGCGGCTCTGAAGTTACCGGATTGTCCTTCAATAAGACCAAAAGAACATATGCACCAACTGCAATTGCAATGTAGAACCCAAGCCCATGCCCCAGCAACCCCCATCCCGCGAACGGAGAAATACATAACACAAGTAGCGAGCCAACCACCAAGCGGGTTCCCCATCCAAGAATCGAGCCAATCGACCACCAACCAAACCGCTGCATCCCCATGAGCGCACCGTCCAGCACAGGACGAATGAATGCCCCCATGAGAACCACCCCGAAAATCAAGACGGGAGCCGTCCGGTCCACATGCATGAAAGATGCAACCTGATCGGAAAAAAGAAGGCAATATGCCGTTAGAATTCCGCCGAGGATCAACATAAATCTAAGCCAATACAAAACCAACCGCTTAATATCTCCGGTCCGCTTCTGCTGAATGAGGAGGCTCGCATACCTATTAACGGTCGATGCTACAACACCCAACGGGAGAACAAAAATATTGAAAATACCCAGCAATGCGATCAGCAGTGCATACTCATCGGGAATCAGAAGCCGAACCATAACAACCTGAAACAACAGATTGCATACGTGCACGGCCGCCATACCGACAAAAAGCATGGAACTGTCTTTCAACAGCCCACCTGCATTAAAAAAACGAATGGTGGAACGAATCATTATCGCGAACCTGTCCTCCGCAGCAGGCCGACGGCTACCACAACCGAGACCACAAAAACAGACAATGCAGCCAGAGCCTGGGGCATGCCGCTAACACATTTAAATTTAACTTCATGTTTTCCGGAAGGAACGCGCACCCCCATGCATAAATAATCCACCTGAAGCAACTTTGCCGCTTCTCCATCCACATAAACGCGCCATTCCGGCTGAAAGCGCTGGGAAAAACGGACAATGGATGGACGGTTTACTTCAACATTCACCACAGCATCCTTATTGCTGATCCGACCATCCAACGACTGAAAGCTGCTTTTCGCGGCCTGAGGATCAATGCCCGATCCAGGTGTTAACAAAAGCGTGGCATGAACATTATGCTGCGGGTTCGAAAGCCTTGAACAGTGCTGATCAACCGGCAGCACATCCCACCCATTGAAGACTGCAAACCGAGGGATCGTATCCTTAAATTCAAGCAGAACATCCGGACGCATCCCCTGCACCGTTGGCACTTGATAGTTCAGTACAGGTTCGAACTTCTCTGCCAATTGTGGATTCTTCTTAAATTGTTCCAGCACACCTGCCGGTGCAGAAATGTATCTAACCGACGACAGCTCCCATAACCGGATTTGGTTCCGCCCTACAGAGGAGAGGAACTTTTTGTACTCCACCGGCATGCGTGGATATTGCCAGATGTTGAAAAAACTAATCTCATGATAGGGTCCATCCGATGCCAACCACTGATTATGGATTCCGCCCTGATCTAAAAGGAACGTGCGCTCATTGCCTTGGTTTTCCTTCAAGAAATTAAGCACCACATTTCCCTTTTTCATTGAAGCAATATTTGTAGCACGGAAATAGTGGGAGGTCTGAACCAAACTATCCACCGCCAAAACAGCAACAAAAGCGACTGCCACCCACTTAGCCTGTTTCAACCCCTTCCAAACCACAAAAACCAATCCTGTCGCAACAATGGCTAGGAGCGCAGCATGTAGCCAAGCATTCGACATATTCTTGAGCATGATCTCCGCATATGGCTCAAAACCCATTTTGCCAAACTCGGCGATCTGGGAGGCGGGAAATACCAGCAATTTGAGACCTGCCAACAGCATCAGCCCACCAAAAACCGCCCCGGAAATCCATAGCACTTTCGTGATTTTCCCTACCTTGCCATCGTCCACCAAGCGATCAAGGCCATAGGCTGCAACAATGCCGAGGCATATTTGAAAATTATCCATAAACTTCATTGGCGCGCGAATATTTCCTACCAGTGGAAGTTGATAGAAGAGCTTGTACAACAGTGAATATTTCCCAAATGCGAGCCAAAAACCAAGGAACCCCGCAATCGACCAAAATAAGATTTGCCGTCCTTCTTCACTTTTGCGGTTCAGGAAAGCCCACACCATGCCAAATCCACCGAGCAAGAAAGGAATAATGCCAAAGTAGACACTCGTGAGTTTAAAATTATGGAAGCCTTTTCCAGAGGTTTCCCACTCCGCCGACTGACCTATTTTTCCCCAGTATGGTCCATCCGGATTCCCCGAACTCCAACCGCTCCAGCCCAGCGCCACCAAGTCTGGCCACTCATCAGGCACCATGCTCCATTGCGTGATATAGTTCCATTTGTCATCATTGCTCTCCTGCACAGCCGCAGCACCGGAAATATTGCGGCCATAGGATTTCAGCACCATATCGGCAGACAAGAGCAATGCCACGCTTGCAATGGGAGCTAATACCGCAATCCATCTGGCAAAGGCCTTACCATGCACTTGAACCAATCGGAAAAGGGTATACGACCCGACAAACAAACCAGCAAACAATGCTACATCCTGCTGTTCGATCATCATGATTCCGGTCGCAATACCGGTAAACAACGAAAACCCCACCGCCTTCCGCAATGAAACGGATCGAATGGCCTTTTCGGAAAAGCACAGAGCCAGAACAGAAAACACAAGCACTTCTATCTTGTAGGCATGCCCCCCCGCAGCCAGCATAATGGAGTTGAACCAAAACGCCACAAGCGCACCAAGCACTGAGGCTGTCCAACTTCTTTCCCACATGCGCAAGAACCATACCATTGAGGCGGAGCCAACAACCAAGGCAAACCCATAGAATCCATTTGCAACAACAGTCAGGGGAAAGAGAGCCGTGAGCACATTAAAAAGCATGTACCTATACATGCTTCCCCCCAACACGGGAGAACTGCCGAAAACCCCGGTAAGTTGCGCCGGCAAGGAGTGTTTTTTCAACGCCAATCGCCCAATATTCATATCCGAAGCGGAAAAAACGTGGTCGGCGGGCCAGGCGCAGCGAAAGGTGATGGCCGCGAGGACGATGAAAAAGAGAGTGCATAACAAGAATTTGACTTTGTCGCTTTTCATAAACCTTTCCCTTGCGAGCGGGAAAGCGCTCGCTTTACCCGCAAAACCGATGCCAGCATCTGTATGGACATCAACATGAAAGTGGTTGGATTTCCCGGCACATGGTGCCACTCAATGGGAACTTCACGGATATCATAGCCCAGCCGCTTGACGCGGCACAACAAATCAATATCGAATGCCCAGCCCGGCTCCGTGGATTCCGGAAGCACTCTTTCAAGCACATCCTTGCGGAATAGCTTGGCTCCACATTGGCTGTCGCGAACCTGCAACCCGAACATTCCATGCACAACAATCTTGTTCAAGATACGCGACGCCAGCCTGCGCAAAAACGGTTGTCTAGGACTCACGACCGCGCCCTCGATCCATCGCGAACCAATAATGCATCCTGCATCACCCATGTTTTCCAATAGTTGAAAAAACGCCGTTGG
Organism: Kiritimatiellales bacterium; assembly: GCA_030630445.1. GTDB lineage: Bacteria > Verrucomicrobiota > Kiritimatiellia > Kiritimatiellales > Pontiellaceae > Pontiella. The sequence continues at coordinate 5,507 of DAOVNC010000213.1, forward strand.
CGGGGTTGCCCCGTCGGCATCGACAAATCCCACGAGATCGCCTTTTGCCATCCGCATGCCCATTTCAACCGCCCCTCCCTTTCCAATCCGGGAGGGTTCCACCACCACCTTGATCTGCGGATGGGTCTGGGCCGCAGCAAGGGCGATTCCTTCCGTTCCATCGGAGCAATGGTTTATCACCACAATCAGTTCCACGTCATCGCCATACCTTGCGATAAAGAAGCCAGCATAGTCGCTGAGTGTCTTCGGAAGCCGAAGTTCTTCGTTGTAGGCGGGAATGATGATGGAGAGTTTCATCGCTTGAATACCAAGAACTTTCGCAAAGCGTAGTTGGTGACTACACCCAGAGCGAGCACAAAGAGGTAGGCATAGGTGGTCTGCCAGCCTGCCTGCTTGATCAGCAGCGCCCCCAGCCAGGTGCCCCCGAGGAAGATAAACAATGAAATCGAGAAAAACAACAGCACTTCATGGTGGCGGCGGTGGCGCCCACTCTCGAACACATACAATACATTGAGCACATAAACCGTCGCATTCGATGCAAAGAAGCAGAAGGCCTTGATGATCCAGTAGTTTCGGACGATGGTTTCCGGCGAAGCCTGCCGAACGGAAAAACCAAGCAGTTCCAAGAGCCTCGTGGCGGGATCACCGACTTGCAGGCAGGGGAATGCCAACCATGCCAGCAAGTAGAAGACTGTCGCATCGACGACGACCGAAATCCCTCCGCAAACGACATATTTCGCGAACTGGGTGTACGGGCACTCCTTGCGACTCATGAAATCGTGAATATTTGTCAACAAACCCATAGCCACATCAATGCCACTTGCTCTTTTTCAACTCCGAAAACACCATGACTCCACGCGCGAAATGCTCGA
>DAOVNC010000411.1 GCA_030630445.1 Kiritimatiellales bacterium
CCCGAGGAAACGACTTACGTTGACCACTGAAAAAAGCAAATCACCCAGTTCGTCGCGGATATCGGGCTCGTGGTCGCGCTTGATTGCATCTTTGACTTCTTCGATCTCCTCGTGGAGCTTGTCGAACACATCGTCGATGTTGTTCCAGTCGAACCCTGCGCGCGCAGCACGCTTCTGGATTTGATGGGCTTTCTGCAGGGCGGGAAGATGCTTTGGAATGCCGGAGACAATCGAAGCGGGCTTGCCCCCCTCCTTCTTTTCGGCCTTTTTGATGGCATCCCAGTTTTTCAACACCTCGCCGGAATCTGAAACCTGAACCTTGCCGAAAACATGCGGGTGTCGGCGCACCAGCTTGTCGGAAATACCGTTGGCCACATCGTGGAACTCGAAATGGCCGTCTTCGGAGCAAATTTGGCTATGGAATACAACCTGCAACAGCAAATCGCCCAACTCTTCTTCAAGATGGGAAAGGTTGCCGCTTTCGATGGCATCGATCACCTCGTAGGCCTCTTCGATCAAATCGGATTTCAGCGACTCGTTGGTCTGCTCCCGGTCCCATGGGCAACCATCCGGCGCCCGCAGCGTCTGCATCACCTCCAACAACCGTTCAATTGCTTTGCCTGATTTCGACATGATTCCACTCTCTTGTTTCAAATTAATGCTTATCTGTTTACCTTCTAACCTCATGATACGATGCAAGGCTGTCGACTCTTTGTGGATTGGGTGAATATTTTCACCAAGGTTCCTCGGACTCGTCATTTTCGTTTATGGTTTCCGTCACCGCTCCAGGAAAAAGCTGCTTTAGCTCCGCCCGCTTTTCCGCCGCGACATCCAGCGATTCAGCATTCAATTTTTCAGGTTCGGTCATGATTCGTTTCTCCTAAATTCCAAAGAGGGTGGTTTTTCCAATCGACAACAAAGCCCATTTGCTCCAGTGGGATATGGGGGTGCCTATTCAACAAACCGTCCAGCCGCCCAGGCCATCCGCTTTGCGGGGCGATTTTTCGCAATAGATAATAGAGCAAGGTCAGCACCGCAAAGATCCGGTGGTTGGAAAAGCCCTGCCCATGCCAGTCGGGATGGCTTTTGCGGGCGGGGATGGACGGGCGTATGGAAATTTCGCGATTCCACAACCGGGCATGATGGGCGCAAATGTTTCTTACATAGTTCAACGACATGAGCCACGATTCCAAAACTTTTGCGGATAGACCGTATGCTTCGGCGATTTCGCGCTGGGAGTGCATATCCAGCATCTTGAACAACGTCAGCATATTGCCAAAGGTCATCACTTCCACCGCCATCCATAATGGAAGATCCAACTTGTCGTCTTCGATTTGACCCGCCCCGTACTTTTGCCTGAACTTTTTCACAAACTCTTCCTTGCTACAGGAGGCATTGAAGCGCAGGGCGTTGATGAGCTTCCCCTGCTCGGAGACACTGGACGACTCGGGATAGAATTGGCGCCGAACGTGGAAAAATGGATCGTCGGCTTTCAAGGTGACCAGATTGGTCATGCGGGTGCGAATGGATATTTCAACCCGCTCTATCGCATCCATCATCAGAAGGCGCAACTGACGATCAAATACATACCGATCCCAGATCACGTCAAACCGAGTGCCGGGCATCAAACTTTCGTGTTCACATCTCTCGACCCGGAAAGGGAACCAATAGGCGCTCAGACGATAGTAGTTCACATCGCGCAGGCGTTTGATAATCGTGTCCCGGTCACCTCCCATTCCTCGCGCTATGAGTTGGTCAACTTGCGCATCAAAAGAGAGAGGAGTCTTTTCGTATTTCAGCTTCACCGGAAAACCCTCCGGGCAAAAAAAGACCCACCACATTTGGGCTTACATGTAGAGGCCTGGCGGGTTTGCTGGGTGAAACGTATCGTAAACAGGTTCTTATTCAAGATTATTGTGTCGTATTTTTTCATGCTCAGTACCCCCCCCCCGTTCATACACGTATACAGCATGCCAACTGCATCAATCCACCCAGTCCGGCAAGCGTGCCGTGCAAATATTGAGTTCACACCTTAGCGACTGGCCGGACACCTCTCAACGTATTTTGCTCCTTGCGCCCGGAATAGTTCAAAAAAAATGCCGACTCAAATTAATGAATCGGCGTTACCATGACACGTTGTCACCTAAAGGTGGGACTCGTGCGTTTTACATACGCAGGGTGAGGTCGAGGATTTCCTGTGGTTTCGCATCGGACAGCGAATCCAGCACCATCTTGGCACCGCTGAAATCCTGATATGCCGTATACTCGTCCGGCACCACAATGCAGGCCGCTCCGGCGGTCAATGCACCTTTGCATGCAATCTGGGAGGAAACAACCGCCACCAGCGTGGCGTCTTCCTTGTCGCATTTCTTGAGCATCTTCAGCCAGCTATCGGCCCGCGGGAAGGATTCCTTCACCTCATCGGGAATGATCAGCTCAACGCCCATTCCGGAGAGACCCAGCTTGTCCATCAATTTTTGAGCCAAGGCTTCGGGAAGCGCGCTGAAGGCCAAGACCGGAATATCCCGCTTTTGGGTGGCCTTGATGAGCTTCGCCAGCCCGGCGTCCAATTCGGCATCGTTTTCGCAATAGGCGACCACTTCCTTGTCCACAGAAGCAACCGCTTTTTCGATGGCATCGAACTTTTTACCGGCTTGTTTCAGCACACTGGTGATGGCCGCGCGCGACAACGGCGACATGCCCGAACGTGCAAACGACACCGGGGTGAGCTCCACGCCCTTGGTTTTGGCTGCGGTTTTAATGGCGTTGAATTCCACCTGGCGCTTCTTTGCAGCAACATACTCCAGTTCAAAGATCAGGGCATGCGTTGCGCGTGCCGGTGTTTCGTCCGTTTTCACATCATTGCTCATAAATTGAATACTCCTTCTTTCCTGCTTCTATTTGAAAAAATGAGGGCGTAGTGTATGGGGCTTGTTCGGTCAGGTCAAGTATAGGATTCCCACCCAAAAACGGAGGTAGACTGTAAATTAAAATGCCCACTTGGGATGAATAGTGCCCCATGCCAGAATGAACCCTTCTTCATTCACCACAAACAAAGGAAAGGAGCATAGGCATGGAGCAAGGAAAAGGTATCACCCGGACGCGCAAGGGCA
>DAOVNC010000149.1 GCA_030630445.1 Kiritimatiellales bacterium
AGAGCGTTTGTATTTTCTTTCTGCTATGATGCATCGACATCCTCCTATTTGATTAGCCCAGCAACTTCACGAAATGCTCCAACAGGAACGGGGGGCCAATTGCAGAAGGTATGCCAAGGGAGGAGTTACGACTTATTCCCCTGCAAGCAAAAGAGTAACAAGAATAGCTGCAACAGAGCCTACATGTCCAAAACGACATATACGTATTATTATTCTTCGACGGGACAATGTTGTCTCATCGAGAGGCGAGCCTGGAAGGGGGCTAGTCGAAGGTTTCGAGGAAGGCTTCCACTTCGCTGATACGGCCGAAGCCGAGCATGCTTTTTGCCATTCCCTCCGCCTTCGCAAGGGCGGTTTCCTGCACCAACCGCTGGATGGAAGGTGCATTGACGATATCGATGCTGAATTTCCTTAGCCCAATACCGAGCAGGAATAGCAACATGTGTGGATTGGCCGACAGGTCGCCGCAGATGGAAACGTCCTTCCCATGCGTCCGGGCCGAGGAAACAATCCGGTTCATTGAGCGCAGGATCGCCGGGTGGTGTGCGAGATAGAGGTTGGAAACCTGCTCGTTGGTGCGGTCGACGGCTAGCATGTATTGGATCAGGTCGTTGGAACCGATCGAAAGAAAATCCGCTTCCTGCGCCAGCTCATCCACCACCTCGACCGCCGAGGGCAATTCCATCATGACGCCAAGCTGGGTATCGCGGCTGAAGGGCAGGCCGTCCGCCTCCAGCCCGTCCATGCACTCGTGGACAATATCCCGGGCGGCAACAAAGTCGTCCACCGACGAGATGAGCGGGAACATGATCCGCGTGTCCCCCTCGGCGCCCGCGCGCAGGAAGGCGCGCAGTTGCTGACGGAAGATCTCCTTGTTCTGCAGCGAAAACCGGATGGCGCGCATACCGAGGAACGGGTTGGCCTCGGTGACGTTGGAGTAGTACGAAAGCATCTTGTCGCCGCCGATATCCAAGGTTCTGAACGTGACGGGCTTGCCCTTCATCTGGTCGACGAGTTTTTTGTAGATCCCGTACTGCTCTTCCTCGCCCGGGAAGTCGTTGCGCACGATGAAGGGGAATTCGGAGCGATATAGCCCGACGCCTTCGGCTTTGAACCTCTTGGCAGGTTCCAGATCGCTGAGCAGGTTTATATTGGCGAGGATATGGACACGCTCACCGCATTGGGTCAGCGTTTCCGGCTTTACATCGGATGCGTTGTGCAAAGCCTTCCACGCGGCATCCAATTTGCGGTATTTTTCATAGACCTCGTCGCCGGGATGCAAGTAGATGATCCCCTGCGCGGCATCCATCAGCAACTCTTCGTCCTCGGCAATGCCGTCGGCCAGCTCGCGGCTGACCGCCACCATCGGGATGCCCAGCGACCGGCAGATAATGGCGTTGTGCGAGGTCACCCCGCTACTGACGATGAAGCCTTCCACGTTTTCGGCGGAGAGCTTCAGGATGTCGGACGGCAACAGCTCGTGGGCAATGATGATCTGTCCCTTGTAGTCGCATTCGTCCGCCTCCTCGTTGAGCAGGTTGCGCAGCAGGCGGTTTCCCAGATCCTTGACGTCGAGCACCTTCTCGCGGATGAGCGGCATCTTGCTGTTGGAAAATATTTCGACATATTCATTCACCACTTCCGCAATCGCCTTCACCGCCGGCGTACCGGTTTGGATCAGGTTGGAAATGCGGCCGGAAAACTGCTCATCCTCCAGAATCAGCAGGTGCGCGCTAAAGATGAGTACCGCCACGTCGACCAGGTCCTCGCCGGTTTGCCGCTGCAGTTGGTTGATCTGCCTGACCGTCTTTTCGACGGCCTTCTCGAAATCCCCGACCGTGTGCGGCGCGGATTCCGGGTCGGGCAGGATGCAGCTTTCATGCTGGCTCGACCCCAGCGTCAGCGCCCGCCCGCGCGCCGTGCCGGGGCTCGCCGAGCGCCCGCGGAGAATGCTTTCATGGGAGACCTTTTTGGCAATCGCAACCTCCGGCAACCCTTCGACTTCCCCTCGGGCCTCGTCCAGCAGCTGCACGTTTTCAATCACCGTCGCCAGCTGTGCCGCGATGGCGCGCAACGCCTTGGTATCGTTCGCCTCGAAATAGTCGGTCACCCCGTCCTGAACCACCAAGGCTCCAATCCGGCGCAACCCGCGCAAAATCGGAACGGCAAGGAACGCTTCGTATTTTTCCTCTTCAATCCCCGGGAAGTGGCGATACCAGGAGCTCTTGGAGGCCTTCCCCACGCAGATCGGCCGCAGCTCGCGCACCGCACGTCCGGTGATCCCCTCGCCCAGCGCCAGCTTCACCGTGCCGACGGCTTCCGGACGAAGGCCCTGCGTCGCGCGCAGGGTCAGCTCCCGGCTCTCCTCGTCGTAGATATAGATCGAACAAACCGCCGCCCGCATATGCCACGCCACCGTGGACACCACACTCTGCAGGATATCCTTATCCTTTTTTTCGGCGTCGAACACGGATATCAACTCGGCGACATCGCAAATCAGATCTACATTTCCCTTTTTCATATCAAATGCACCACGTTTAGTCCGATAGACAATAACGATCAGGGAGGCCTGTGTCAAAAGATAGAGATTATCCAATTTCCGCATAGACCTAATCCCGTCGCCGCCCTACTATTTCGAACCAATAACAGGCTGGAAAATCAATGGACATATCGACTGCCGAAAAACTACTCGAAACCTATCGCCCCATGGTGGCTTCGCGCTATACCGACCATGTGCAGTCGGCCGCAGCACAGCGCGGCGAAGTCTTTTTCTACATCCCCTCCTCCGGCCACGAAGCCTCCGCCGCCCTTGCGCCGCACCTCATCGAAGCCGACTGGCTGCACCTGCACTACCGCGACCGCGCCCTCGCCTACGCCCGCGGCATCTCCTACGAAACCGCCTTCCATGGGCTCTTCGGCAAAGCCGAGTCCTGCTCCGCCGGGCGGCGCATGCCCGGCTTCCCGTGCGATCCCTCGCTCAATATCATGAGCACCCCCACCCTCGTCGGCAGCAACGTACTCCAGGCCATCGGCGTCGCATCCGCCATCAAAGGCGACGAAGACAACCCCTTCGTACTCGTCTCCCTCGGCGACGGCGCCACCCAGCAGGGCGCCTTCTACGAAGCCGTCGCCGAAGCCGTCCGCTCCAATCTCCCGGTGCTCTTCCTCATTGAGGACAACCGCTTCGCCCTCTCCACCGTCACCAAGGGCAACACCTTCTACTCCCTCCCCGGCGGCGGCGAGCCCGACTCCTTCTACGGCCTGCCTATCCACCGCATCGACGGCTCCGACCCGCTGCCAACCTTTGAAGAATTCGGAAAGGTGGTTTCCAGCCTGCGGGAAACCCGCGGCCCGCAGATTGTCGTCTTCAACGTCGAGAGGCTCACCAGTCACACCAACGCCGACGACCAATCCGTCTATCGCACCGAAGTCGACCTGCGCAACGCCATGGAAAATGCCGACCCCTGTGCCAACTTGCGCGCCCAGCTCCTCGATGCCGGCATTGCCGAAGAGCAGCTCAAAGCCATCGAGCACGAGGTTCAGCAACAGATCGACGCCGCGTTCCACACGGCCCGCAAAGGCACCACGCCCACGGCCACCCTCACCGCCAAAAAGCCGTTGCCGGAACCCCGCGAAGAATATACCGGCACGGTCGACAACCGCGAACTCAGCATGCTTGAAGCCATGCGCGAAACCCTCAAGACGCGGCTCTCCAGCGACCCGAAAACCACATTGCTCGGGCAGGATATCGAAGACCCGAAAGGCGATGTCTTCGGCCTCACCCGCGGACTCAGCCAAGCTTTCCCCAAGCAGGTCAGCAACGCCGCCCTGGCAGAAGACACCATCCTCGGCGTCTCCACCGGACAGGCCCTCGCCGGCGGCCATCCCGTCGCCTTCATGCAGTTTGCCGACTTCCTGCCCGTGGCCTACAACCAGATCATCTCCGAGATCGGCGCCATGCACTGGCGCACCAACGGCCAGTGGGAATCGCCCGTATTGATCATGTCGATCTCCGGCGCCTACCGCCCCGGACTCGGCCCCTACCACGCCCAGACCATGGAATCCATCTGCGCGCACGTCCCGGGCGTCGATGTCTTCATGCCCTCGACCGCCGCCGACGCCGCTGGCCTGCTCAACGCCATCGCCGAATCCGGCCGCCCATCCGTCTTCTTCTTCCCGAAGAGCCTGATCAACGACCGCTCCAACACCACCTCCGCCGACGTTGAAAAACAATATGTCCCCATCGGCAAGGCCCGCGTGGCGCGCACCGGACAGGACATCACCCTCGTCGGATGGGGCGGCACCATGCCTATTTGCGAGCGCACCGCCGAAGCCCTTTTCGAAACCGGCCTCAACGCCGAGGTCATCGACCTGCGCACCATCTTCCCGTGGGACGAGGAAACCATCCTCGCCTCCGCCCGGAAAACCGGAAAGCTCGTCATTGTTCACGAAGACAACCAAACCTGCGGCATGGGTGCCGAGATCGCCGCAACCATCGCCGAGAAAGCAGGCGGCGACATCCAGATCACCCGCGTCACGCGCCCCGACACCTACATCCCCTACGACTTTTCCTGCCAGATCGAAGTCCTCCCCTCCTTCAAGCGCACCCTCTCAACATGCTGCGAAATGCTTGAAGTCGATATCCACTGGAACAAGCCCGTCGAAGACGAAGCCGGAACCATCACCGTCAAGGCCATCGGCTCCAGCCCGTCCGACGAAACCATCACCATCGCCAACCTGCCCGTTGCCGAAGGCGACGCCATCACCGAAGGCGACCTGCTTGCCTCGGTCGAGGCCGATAAAGCGTCGATGGATATCACCGCGCCCGTCGGCGGCACCATCGCCGAGCTGCTGGTTGAAGAAGGCGATGTCGTGACGGTCGGCACCCCGATGCTCAAGATTGCGTCCGACGAAGCCGCGCAGCTCAAGCCGCTCACCAAGGAAGACCCCGGCACGCCGATTATGGAGCGCAAGCGTGTCGCGGAAGCGACCGCTCCCATAGCCCAAAGCCTAAAGCCCAAAGCCTCGATATACATCTCCAACATCTCCACCGTCTTCGGTTCGCGCCACCTCACCAACGAAGAACTGCTTCAGGGTCACGGCGAGTGGGATTCAGAAGCCATCCGAAAGCGCACCGGCATCGAAAACCGCTACTGGATCGACGGCGATGAAAGCGTACTCACCCTCGCCGTCAAAGCCGCCCGCAACCTACTCGAAAAAGAGCAACTCCACATCTCCGACATCGGTGCCATCATCTGCTCCACCGGCACGCCACTCATCATGACGCCGTCGCTCGCCTGCAGCATACTGCGTGAACTCAGCCCCGAAAAGGGCGAGGTGCTCATGCAGGCGCACGACGTCAACGCCGCTTGCTCCGGATACATGTATGCCCTGCAGTCCGCCTTCGACTTCCTTACCAACGCGCCTGAAAAAAAGGTGCTCGTCATCACCGCCGAAACGCTGTCGCCGATGGTCAATCACGACGACCAGAAAACCATGGCCCTCTTTGGTGATGCCGCCACCGCCTCGCTCGTCAGTTGCGAACAGCGCCCCGGCGATATCGGCGTAAAGCTCAACCGCCCCTTCCTCTCCGCCACCGGCGTCGACGAAAAAGTGCTCTATGTCCCCAACATGGGTAGCGGCGAAGTCATCGAAATGGAAGGCCTCACCGTCTTCAAGCTCGCCGTCCGCAAGATGATCGACATGCTAGACAACGCCTGCAAAGAGCGCGGCATCACCGTCGAGGATCTCAATATGATCGTCCCGCACCAAGCCAACGAACGCATCATCGAGGCAATCCGCAAGACGATCAAATGCCCGCCCGAGAAAATGTTCAACCACATCCGCAAATACGGCAACACCTCGTCGAACACCATACCGATCGCCCTGACCGAGCTCATCCCCGAAACTCCCGCCGGCAACCTCGTCGGCCTAACCGCCTTCGGCGGCGGCTTCACCTTTGGTGCGGCGGTGATCGAGAAGGTTTAATCCTTCTTTGGAGGCCAAGGCTCTCCGTGATTAAACAAATGGTATTGTTGTTCGTATCGCTTCTTCAGGGAATTGTTCTTAGGTTGAGATGCCCTGAGCAACTCCTGCGCTTTTTTCATGCTTTTTATGGCCGCTATGAATTGCCCGCTGCGAGCCTGCGCACAGGCAAGCAAACTATGCGCAACATGGTCGGTTGAATTTTCTTCCACCAAGACCGTGGCATATTCCACCGCTTTATCCCCATTCCATACATCAGGATCAGCACTACAGGCATACAACCTAATAAGATATTTAGTTGCCCCGCGAAGCCCACTAGCATGAGCCCGCTCCAGCCATGTTATGGCAAGGTCGGTCTGCTCTCGCTTTTTATATATTAACGCCAAGCTATAGGCGGTTGAGGGCGCAGCCTCCAGCCCATAAGCTTTTTCATAGATTTCCACAGCCCGATCCAGATTCTTGGGAACAACATCGTTCCGCATGTATTTCCGCGCCTCGACTATTAACGCTTTTGCCAGAGAATGATCATCAAGCCCCTCCGAATTTTCCAGGAGGTGTTTGTACACATTTATGGATTGCTCGATCTTGGCGCGGCGTGCCCGTGCCTCAACATGCCCTTTTTTGTCCGCGATTTTATATAAAAAGCAGGCCTCTTTAAGGTTTGGATCCACCTTGATATCCTCCACTGCGGAATAGTAGCAGTCGCTACACTGCGCATCCATGCACCATTCTGTACACTTAACAAGCATGGCTCTGTTAGAACTCGGCTCACTAGCCTTTGAAGTTCTAGGTGAACCCTTGATCGTGTAGCCTTTCCATTTTTTTTCTGCCTGCTGGAAAACATTAGCGGAAGATTCTTTCAAATAGTGCCTTAGATAGAGCTCGGGGGAGTCGCGCCTTCCATGCGGGACTTTCTTTTTCACCGCAAACTCATAGCACGAATACGCCTCGTCCAACTCACCCATCTCGAGATAAACAGAGCCCTTCCGCACATACATTTCAAACTTCCCAGCCTCGATTCCCTTCTGGCACATCTTCAAGGCTAGTTGGGGGTTGTACATGCTGCCCCCAGGATCGCTGGCCATATGCGCCAATTTGGTAACCGCCCAAAAAACATTGGCATCCGCAGCCCGCAGGATCCAAGCATCGGTTGCCTCGGCAGGAACAGGCTCTCCACTCTTATATTTTTTCGCCATGGCATTCAGCTCTCTGGATCGATCACCCGATCCGGTATAACGCATCGCATGGGTTATGGTTTTCACCGCCAAGTCCACCTGCATATCGCGAAGGTATGCATGCGCCAGAAGGATCTGCGCATCAGCGTCGCGCGGTTTTTTGCGGGCGATTACAGAAGCATATTTAACGGCCTTTTCGCCGTCGTGGAATTCGGGGTCGTCGCAGGAGGCGTAGATGCGGGCGAGGCCTTCGCAGGCTTTGAGGGAGTTGTGCGCGACGGCTTTTTCATACCACTCGATGGCTTTGGCATAGTCGACCTTCGTGCCGATACCCGTTTCGCAGCAATGTCCTGCGCCAGTCATGGCCGACGGATTTCCCGCCTCGGCCGCCTGTACAAAAAGTCCGAATGCCGCCTTCGGGTCGGATTTATAAACCGCCGCCCCTTGTTTATAGAGCGCCTCTCCGCCACCCTGCGCCAAGCAGGCAGAAAACAGATACACCAACCCCAACAAAACCCTTTTCATGACATCCCCCGTGCTTTTCGCTTCCCGTAGGCAGAAACTATTCGCAGAACTTAGCTAAATACTTGGTGTAGAACAAGGGTTTATCCATATCCCGGTACGCTCCCCAGCCTCATCGCCTTCGGCGCCGCGGTGATTGAGAAGGTTTAAGGCTCATCGTAGATTTTTATGGCGATTCATGTGCCAAAGGCACAACACACTTTAGCATGGGGCATCGCCCCATGTGTTCCAGATGCCCATCCCCATTTGCCCTGTAGGGGAAACACAATATTCCGGGTTGTGTTGCCCGGGATGGGCATCTGGAACACATGGGGCGATGCCCCATGCTAAAGTGTGTTGTGCCTTTGGCACATGAATCGCCATAAAAATCTACGATGAGCCTTAAACC
>DAOVNC010000232.1 GCA_030630445.1 Kiritimatiellales bacterium
ACGAATCCGCCTTCGCCAAGGCTACGGCGGACAAGAAAGCCGATGATGTGATTCTGTGGAACGAGCGCGGCGAGGTGACGGAGGGAACCATTGCCAACCTCGTGATCCGCAAGGAGGGAAAGCTGGTCACGCCGCCGGTCGAATGCGGCCTGCTGGCCGGAACCTTCTGCGAGCATCTGCTGAAGATGGGCGAGATTGAGGAGGAAAAGATCTCAATCGACGACTTGAAGGCCGCCGATGAGATCTATTTGATCAACTCGGTTCGCAAGTGGCGGAAAGCGAATTTTTTGGAGTGCGGGGGCAACTGAAAGGCGACACCGCTTTTGCGGCGAAAGGGTGCGGACACGGGTTGATGTAGGCAGAATTATTTTCCAAGCGGGGGAATTGCCCTGCCTAATCCATACTTCTGCGAGGAAAAGTTATTTCGACTGGGCGTTTTTGATCCAGGTGGGATAAAGATACGTTTCCCCGTTGTTTTTCTGGTTGGTTCCCGGGGTGGAGCGGCCGTTGTCGATGTATTGCTGCGCGAGGTTGGTTAGCCGCTGTACCGTCTCCGGATTTTCGGCGGCGAGGTTTTTGGTTTCGGCGGGGTCGCTGGCGAGGTTGTATAGTTGCACCCACTCCTTCACTTCTTTTGCTTTTCCCGGTTTCGGAGAGCTCCATCCGCCGGATCCGGGACAGAAGTTGAGCTTCCAGTCGCCTTGCCGGATGGCAAAGCTGCCGTTGATGGAGTGGTGGATCACGGCTTCGCGCACGGGCTTCTTGGCGGTGCCGAGCAGGTTGGGCAGAAGGCTGACGGAATCTTCGGCGGAGGAATCGGGAATCTTCTGCTTAAGAATATCAGCGCAGGTGGCATAGAGATCCACGAGGCAAATGGGATCTTCGCAGAGGCTTCCGGGTTTTACTTTTCCGTCCCAGCGGGCGATGTAGGGGACGCGGTGGCCGCCTTCATAGATGTCGGCTTTATGCCCGCGGTAGATGGTGCTGGAATAATGGGCGGCGGGATCTTCGGGTTCGCTTTCTCCCATGCGGAACCGAATATTTTTGCTGCTTCCGCTTCTTAGGGCGGCTGGACTGCACCCGTTGTCGGCCGTCACAATGATCAGGGTGTTTCCGGCGATTCCTGCAGCTTCCACGGCTTTGACGACTTGGCCGATGGCCCAGTCGGTTTCCATGACGAAGTCGCCGTAGGTGCCGAGTTTGCTTTTTCCTTGAAAGGCCTTGGAGGGCGAGATGGGGGTGTGCGGGCTGTTGAGCGTCATGTAGAGGAAGAAGGGTTCCGGGGTGCGGGCTTGCCGGGCGATGAATTCGGAAGCCTTTTTCGCCAGTGTCGGGAGTACGTCGTAGTCCTCGAAGTCGGCATGGGCGGGACCGGGGCGGTGGAAGGCTTTGATGGCGGTGCACTCGCCGACAAAGCGGTCGTTTTCGATCCAGATGTAGGGAGGCATGTCGAGCGAGGCGCTGATGCCCCAGTAGGTGTCGAAGCCGAGCGAGGTGGGGCCGTTTTTGATGGTGCCTTTCCAGTCGACATTGCATTTGGATGCGAGCTCTTCCGGTTTCTTGGCGGAGGATTTTGGGGGCTTGCCATCGGTGGTGGGGAAGTCCATGCCGAGGTGCCATTTCCCGATGCAGGCGGTGGTGTATCCGTTTTGCTTGAGGAAGGAGGCGACGGTTTGGCGACCGGGTTCGATGAGGGCGGTGCTGTAGCCATTGAGCACGCCGCGCTTGAGGCGGCTGCGCCAGTTGTAGCGGCCCGTGAGCACGCCGTAGCGGGTGGGGGTGCAGACGGAGGACGAGCTGTGCGCATCCATGAACTTCATGCCGTCGGCGGCGAGCTGGTCCATGTTCGGCGTTTCGATTTTACAGCGGCCGCCGCCATAGGTTTTCACGTCGCCGAGACCCCAGTCATCGGCCAGGATAAAGACAATGTTTGGGCGGTTTTCTTTGGCGGAGGCCAGGGTTGCAACGGCGCAAAGAGCGACTAGCGCGAGGGTTTTGGTGGTCATGCCTTCTCCTTGTTTAAGTTCGATATTCCAAACAGGAAAACATAAATCAAACCGGATGGAAAAATAAAAAGAGCGGGAATCTATTTCCAATGGGTGGAGCCTTCTGCGTACATTCTTCCCAATGGATGACACCCATCCGGTACTATGGAGACGACTGCGTGAGCGAAGAAAAGAAAGAGACCTTTAAGGATAGCCGGTACAAGGTGCCGAATCTGGAACGTGCGCTGGTGATCATGGAGCACCTGATCGACTGCCCGGAGGGGCAGACCGTTACGGAGCTTACCGACAGGCTGGGACTGTCGAAAAACAGCGTGTTTCGCATCACCATGACCCTGCTTGGGCATGGCTACATTGTGCGTGACGAGCAGAAACGGTTTAGCCTGAGTAAAAAGCTGTTGTTGATGGGGTGCCGGAGCATGGGTGAAAACAGCTTTATCGAGCAGTCGCTCGACGTCATGCGGCTGTGCCGCGACGAGATCATGGAATCGGTATTCATTGGCACGCTCATCGAAAACGAGGGGGTTGTGATTGAGCAGGTGCTCGGGTCGCACCCCTTTAAGTTTTCGATCGACTCCGGCCACCGCATGCCGCTGCACTGCTCCGCCCCCTGCAAAGCCATGCTGGCCTACCTGCCCGATAGCGAGCAGCGGCGGTTGTTGACGGGTTATAGGTTCAAGCGCTTCAACGAAAACACCATCACCACCCGCAAGGCTTTTGATCTGGAGCTGGAAGATGTGAAGGCCCGAGGCTTTGCCCTCGACCGCGCCGAACAGGTGCATGGAACCCACTGCATCGGTGCGCCGGTGTTCAATCAATACGGCTATCCGATTGCAGCCATCTGGACCACCGGCCCTTCCGACCGCCTGCCGAAAACCCAATTCAAGAAAATCGGGAAAACCATCCGCAGCTATGCCGATATGATTTCCCGTCGCATGGGGTTTGAGGCGATGATTTAGGTTTGTGGTTCCGCCTTTAGGCGGCCGGTGCGCAGCGTCTTTCCTGCGGGGCCGCCTTGTTTGAGACTGCAACTCCACAGGAAACGTTTTCCTTCGCTGTGCTCAGGTGAAACGTTGCTACACCAGACCGTCTAGGTGTAGCATCGCTTCACCGACCAGAGGGAGGCCATGAGCAACGCGATTGATAATTTTCAAAGAAAATAACGAGCAGAGCGAGTGGTTCAAGCGATCCCGGCGGCAACGTCTCGCCTGTGAAAAATCCGGTGTCAGCCGCTGGGGGACCAAAGGCGGAACTACGAACTTTTGATTGGGAAAACCACGTAGTGCGCGGACATGTCGGCACACCGTTTTCCTTGTGAAAACAGTCGGGATTGAATTTTAATTCTTCCGCGCTGGTTTTCTGTGAGATCCAATATCAACTGGTCGATCTGCCCGTTGCTCACATCCGCAATAGAGCGCATATCCGAACGAATGGGGCGCTTGTAGTCGGTCTCGCTCCGCGACACGGCGACATCGGCCCGGATTCCGGCCTCCTGCAGCCGGAGCGTAACCACTCCCCAGCCCGCCAGCACCAGCAAGGAGGAAATGCTTCCCGCAAAAGCGGTGCCTTTATCGTTGATGTTGGGCTGAAGCGGCGCCGTCAGTTCGAGGCATCCGTTGGAATAACCCAAAACCGAAACCTGCATGGCTTTGGCTGGCGCGATTTGGTTGAAAAGGTTCGCTGGAGCGTGAGGATTTGATTGCATCGTTTTCCTTTACACGGGGCTGCCGATTTGATTTATATAAACGTGTTTCATATATAAACAGAACAAGGAGGGATGTCAATGCGAGTAGGCGTACAGGGACAACGATGGGTTGCGGGGGCAATGGCGCTTTGCGCGGGAATGCTGCTGCAGGGCTGTGCAACAAGTTCGGTTCAACAATCGGGAGCGGAGGCTAAAAAGGTGGATGAAAAAGTTTTTTATGCAGATGGCGCATTAAGCGTCGATCAGGTTAAGCAGGCCTATTTTGATCTGATGGAGCGGTTTGACTATCCGGTTCCGGATATCTTGAAGGGCGATGATTTCTGGGTGTGCGATTTCAACCAGGGCGATGTCATGGCGCTGGGAATGGGCGGCATTTTCTGGATTAACGAAAAGGGTGAATACAAGGCCTCGGGTGCAGGCAAGTATGCGGGCAAGTACAAGGATGATAAGTTTGGCTACCTGCTCCACGAAATCTATCTCCTGCCGGGACAGACCTTGCCGGAGCATCGCCATATTGGCGGCGCGGAGGGATATGCCCCCAAGATGGAGGCCTGGCAGGTTCGCTATGGCGAGGTCTACTTCTTCGGCGAATACAAGCACGGGGACGAAGTCCTGATTAGCGAGTGGCCGGAAGCAAAGCGTCCGTGGGGATATGGCGAAGACTGGTTCAAGTCCAAATACATCGCGAAGCGCGATGCAAAAACGAACCAGATGTATGTCATGGCCGATCCCGAATCCTGGCATGGCCAAATGGCGGGGAAGGACGGGGCCATCGTAACCGAAGTGGCCACGTATCATAACCATGTAATGTTCAGCAAACCCGGCATGGAGTTCAAGAACACGGGTGCCGAGTAATACCAACCAAGGGGAAGATAGATGAAACAGTTCAGTCATATTGGAATTCCGAGCAATGTCGTGCGCGAAGGCGAAACCCATCTGGAGGAGGCAAAGCTCTACGTCACCGACTTCGCGGCGAGCGAAAATAAAATCGAGTGGCTCCGCTTCGAGGACGGATCGCCCATGCCGGAGCAGTTGCAGACCGTCGCGCACGTCGCCTTCATGGTCGACGATTTGGACCAGGCACTGGAAGGGCAGGAAATCCTGCTCGAACCGTTCGAACCGATGGAGGGCCTGAAAGTGGCCTTTATTCTTGAAGACGGTGCGCCCGTTGAATTCATGCAGGAAATGTAGATAAGGAGCAGATAACCATGATGAAAAAATTTATCAATAATCCCGAAAATCTGACGGCAGAACTTTTGGAGGGCTACTGTCTAGCCTACAAGGACAAGGTTAAGCTGGTAAACGACAAGATCGTTGTCCGCGCAAACGCCAAGCCGGAAGGCCAGGTGGCGATCATCAGCATGGGCGGAACCGGGCACGAGCCAGCCGTCAGTGGCTTTGTGGGCGAAGGCATGCTGGATGCCAGCGTGGCGGGCGATATTTTCGCAGCGCCTGGCGCACCCAAGGTATTCGAAGCCTTGCAGATGTTCCAGCGCGACGCCGGAATCCTGCTGGTGGTGTTGAATCATGCAGGCGATGTGATGAGCGCCAACATGGCGATGCAGCTGGCCGAGCGCGCCGGCATCAAAGTAAAAATGTTGCTCACGCACGAGGATATCAGTGCAGGAATCGACACTCCCGCCGAAGACCGCCGCGGGCTGGGGGGATGTGTTCCGCTCTACAAGGTGGCGGGCGCCGCCGCCGAGCAGGGAAAGTCGCTGGACGAAGTCTATGAGGTTGCGGAACGTTTCCACAACCAGATGGCGACGCTGGCGGTGGCCATGACCAATTGCACGCATCCGCAGACGGGCGGCGCGATCTCCGACCTGCCGGACGACGAGATGGAAATCGGGATGGGCCAGCACGGCGAGGTCGGTGGCGGGCGCAGCAAAGTCCTGACGGCCGACGAGACCGCCGAACGGATGATTGCCCCGCTAATGGAAGCGACGGGTGTCCAGTCGGGCGACAAGGTGTTTCTGATCATCAACGGCGTCGGCGCAACCACGCTGATGGAAATGAACCTGGTCTATCGCCGGGCGTATCAGGTTCTCGAGGAGAACGGGATCGAGTTGGTGCCGGGCATGATCGGTGAATTGCTGACGGTGCAGGAAATGGGCGGCTTTCAGATGATCCTCTGCAAGCTGGACGACGACCACGCGGAAAACCTGCAAGCACCGGCAAAAGCGCCTTATTGGAACGCATAGAATGAGCGAAATCTACACCATCGAGGATCTTCGGAACATGATTGCCGCCGCATTGGCGGCGGTCACCGCGCATAACGAAGAACTGTCGGCGCTCGATGCCGCAACGGGTGATGGGGACCATGGAACGGCCATCTGCCAAGCCATGGCCGCCGTCAACCGCAACGTGCAGCAGGGAAC
>DAOVNC010000444.1 GCA_030630445.1 Kiritimatiellales bacterium
ACCCGTCGCCGCCCAGACCACGGGCTCTTCCGTTGTTCCATTGATCGTGATCCGGCCATCGACGTAGATGTTCACCAGCGGATCGAGCTTTACCACGGTTCCCGCGCCAACCGTTAGATGGGCGGTTGAGGGAATTGTGACGTTGCCCGTTAGATAGATGCGCGACCCGGCAGGCCAGCTGATTGCTCCGTTAAGCATGCCGGAAACCGGCACCCATATGGTGCCATCGTCCAGAGCCATCTCCCGATTTTCGGAAAGCGCGTGGAGGTTGAAATCCAGACTGAGCGGGGCGTTGTTCGTTGCTGGCGGCAATAGGAGCGAGCCATGCCCCCGTAGAATTTTAAGCTCGTGGCTGGCCGCATGGCCGGTGATGGCCACCGCGCCATTCACGCGCTGTTCGCTGCCGAGGCCATCATCCACCATGGCAATCACCGGAATTTCCAGTCCTTGCGGATAATGCTGCGGCATCATGAGGTTGAGTTGCGCACCGGCAAATTCACTGGAGGCGGAATGGGTCAGCGGGTACGGCGTCCATTCGATCAAGCCGCGTTCCGATGATCCGCGATTGGAGGATTTGACGATGAACCGAACCAGCCGGGTGGTTTCGGTTCCGGTACCATCCTGGATGCGGCGCACCAGCAACTCGTAGTAGTCGGGCCGATTGACATTGACGTAGACATCTAGGGGAACCGGGCTTCCGTTGAGCCATGCATCATATTGGTAGCCGGTTTCCGAGAGCACGCGGAACGACGCGGTGTCCGTGTACCCGTAGTTTTTATCGGACACGCCCTCCACCGTGATTTGAGCGGCCAGACGCCCGGTTGTGCAGACACAAACTAGGAATGACAATGCAACGCGATGAATTCCATGATGGGACATGGTTGGGTATCTAACACTCTTTTGCTTAGATAGATAGGGAAAATAGACGATTTTAGCATGGTTATTACTAACGATTCGCGGCCACCGCTCAGGAGCAGGCCTTTAATGTCCGGGGAACGATCTTGACTTCGCCGATGTTTTTTCGGATGAACAGCCCATGAGAACCTTTCCCAGTCCGGTTCCAGCGGGCGACTTCCTCTCCGGTTTCTTGAAGAGGATTCATTGGGCAGGCGGCTTAGCTGTCGTCTTTGCCGGGGTGCTGTCCGAGCCTGCCCATGCCGGGCCGGTGGTGATCAACGAGATCCACTATCATCCCGCGTCGGAGGATATCCGCGAGGAATACATCGAACTGCTGAACACGGGGGCGACCGCCGTAAATTTGAACGGCTGGCGCTTCAGCGACGGCGTTGATTTTACCTTTCCCGATGTCACCCTCCCGGCAGGTGGCCTGCTTGTGGTGGCGGCCGACATGGCCACGTTTACGAGCAACCATCCCGGCGTGGTCAATGTGGTGGGCAACTGGGTCGGGCAACTCAGCAATAGTGATGAGGACCTGGATCTGGACGACGCCTTCGGGGCACGTGTGGACAGTGTGTACTACGCCGATAAAGGCGACTGGGCCGACCGGCAGGTGGGCGAACTGGACGAAGGGCACCGGGGATGGGATTGGGTCGCGGCCCACGATGGCGGCGGAATGTCGCTGGAGCTGCTCAACCCGCAGATGTCGAACAACCATGGGCAGAACTGGCGGAGCAGCCTAGTGACCAACGGCACGCCCGGTGTGGCCAATTCCGTGGCGCAAGCCAACATTCCGCCTCTGATCCTTGAGGTGCAGCACCTCCCGCCCATCCCGCGTTCCGTAGACGATGTGCTGGTGACAGCGCTACTGATCGATGAGCTGGGCTCGGGCATAACCGCATCCGTCCACTGGCGGGCGGATGGCGCTCCGTCCTTTGCGATCGCCCCCATGCATGACGACGGCCTGCATGACGACGGGGCCCCGGGGGACGGTGTTTTTACCGCTTTGATCCCCGCGCAATCGGCGGATACCGTGGTGGAGTTCTACGTCGAGGCCACCGACGCCGACCTGCTCAGCCGCACGTGGCCGGCCCCGGCGCTGGACGAGTTTGGCGTGCTTTTGGGACAGGTCGTCAACGCGCTCTATCAGGTGGATGACTCGACCTATGGCGGCGCGATGCCGCTGTATAAGCTGATCATGACCGATGCTGAACGTCAGGAGCTGTACGACATCGGCCACGGCGCCCGCACCAGCAACACGGGCGAGTCGCAGTCGAACGCCCAGATGAACGGCACGTTCATCGGCATGGATGGCTCCGGCACGACGGTGCGCTATGCGCTGGGCATCCGCAACCGCGGCAATTCCACTCGCAACAGGCAGCCCAACAGCTACCGGGTCAACTTCCGGACCGACCGGCGCTGGAAAGGGATCAGAGCGCTCAATATCAACGGCCAATATACCCACGTCCAGATCATGGGATCCGTACTCTCCCTTAAATCCGGTATTCCGACCGCCGATTCCCGCCCCGTGCAGATCCGCGTCAACAACGCCAATCTTGGCAACAACGGGCCGGAGACCTACGGAGGAATCTATGCCGCCAACGAGGCGGTGGGCAGCGACTGGGCCAAGCACTGGTTGCCGGATGATTCCTCCGGGAACGCGTACCGAATTACCCGCTACATCCTTCCGGATGAGTTCAACTACCGCGGGGAAGACCCGAATGCATATACCAACACCTACGCCAAATCCACCAATGAGAGCGAAGACGACTGGACCGACCTGATCGGGATGCTGCGCATCATGGGCACGAACGACCTATTCACCGCCGAGGCGTAACTACTCAGGTAGCGGCAACGTAGCCGGGCGGCCTCGAAACAATCCGGAAATCGATTCGAAGGCTCCAACCGCATTCTTCCGGGCGGTGCAGATGTAGCTCCGGATCC
>DAOVNC010000143.1 GCA_030630445.1 Kiritimatiellales bacterium
TGCATCGCAAACCAACGGGTGGTGGAAATAGTTCGGGGAAGGATGCCCCAATGCCTGGAAAAGCTGGATCTGCCGCCCGGTGCTGGAAAGAATATCCTCTCCGCGCACAACGAGGTTGATGCCCTGCCGGATGTCGTCGCAAACACAGCAAAATTGATAGGTCCATTGGCCGGTGCGATCGCGCAACGAGAAATCGCCGCATTGACCCACGGGGGCTTGATGGCAAGCGCCCAATGCAAGATCCCGGAAGGCAACCGCTTGGACAGGAATCCGGAAACGGACAGTGTTGCCTTCAAGCGGAAGATTCTTGCCCGCGCAGGTGCCCGGATAGCACAGCTCGCCTTGGCCGTCCGACTGTTTTGCTAAAATCTCCTTGCGGCTGCACTCGCAACCGTAGACCAGACCCTTTTTTGAAAGTAAATGCAGTGCCTCATCGTAATGATGGGCGCAGTCGCTTTGCCGATAGGGTGAAGGACCCTGTGCATCCGTTGCGGTAATTCCGAGGTCGGGAACAAAGCCCAGCCATTGCATATCAGCCAGAATGGCTGGCTCGTATTCCGGGCGGTTGCGCGATCGGTCGTGATCCTCGATCCGCGAGAGCACCCGCCCGCCTTTGGCGCGGGCGATGCCCCATACATAAATCATGTGCAGCACATGGCCAAGGTGGAGGTAGCCAGTGAGGCTTGGGGCAAAGCGCGTGGTAATCATGATGCTCGGCAAGCGGTGATGAAGGCCTCGACCTTGGCGATGTCTTTCACACCGGGTTCAATTTCGACGCCAGAGCTGACATCGACGCCCCACGGGCCAACCGTTTTAATGGCTACGGCCACGTTGTCCGGCGTTAGGCCACCCGCAAGGAGGACTGGCGTTTCCAGGGCTTGGACCATTTCACGGGCTTGGCTCCAGTCGCAGGTCTTTCCGGTTCCGCCGATGGTTTTGGGATCGTAGGAATCGAGGAGGATCCGGTCAAACTTGAAACTTGAAACTTGAAACTTGAAATCATCCGGGTTAAGGGCGCGCCAAAACTCCAGACCTTGGAAGTTGTCGCGGTCTATTATCCACTCGTTGGAAACACGATGGACTTGCAGGACATCGAGCCGCGCGGTTTTGGCAGCCTGTTTGAGTTCCTCTTCGGAGGGATCAACGAATACGCCGACGCGCTTGATGCCTGCGGGGGTTTCCCACTGCCCGACAGTTTCCGGATCGACATAGCGTTTCGATTTTACCCATTGAATGAAGCCGAGCGCATCGGGCTGAAACGCAGAAATCTGCCCGAGGTCAGACCTGGAGCAGATTCCGCAGATTTTGACGAATACAGCCATGGACCTTATTCGGCAACCGCCTCGCTTGCCGGATCCAATTCGAGTTCGGCAATGTCTTCGGCCGTTTCCATCGCCGCTTCGATGGCCATTTCCTTGCGCTGCTCATGGTCCATGTTAAAGAGCGGGTTCTGGCCGTCGGCCCAAACGATTTCGACCTCGGAGATACCGATGAACCCAAAGGCGGCGCGAACCTGGCTGCTTAGTGCATCGCGTTCGTCGTCCTCCTTGTAGACGCCACCGGAAGCGACGAGCAGGACGATACTTTTGATGTTGTGCAGCGGTTGGACACCCTCTTCCGGGCTGATGGTGAAGGTCAAGCCAGGGCAGAGGATCTGATCCATCCATGCCTTCATGATGGCCGGAACGGTAAAGTTCCACATCGGCATGGTGAGCACGAGCACATCGGCGGCGTTGAAGGCTTCCGCCTGCTTGGCGGCATAGTTGATGGCCATGTCCTCGGCCTTGGACGGCTCGTAGGATTCGTCAAAGACGGGATACCAGGCGCGCTTGTACAATTCGTAGGAGTAGAATGGCGGCTTTTCGTCGTAGAGGTCGACGTTCACCAAATCAACATCCGGCCTAAGCTCAATTATTTTGCCGAAAAAAGCGGCGGCGAGCTGCTTGGAAACAGACTCCTCGGTCGGCTTCGGGTTTGCGCATACGTGCAGAATATTCATTCTAAAGACTCCTTAATCAATTAATGCCCAACGGGCTTCCCTAAATCAAAGCGGGGTTTATAGCCTAAAAGAGTGGTGCCGTACAACCAATAACCCGCAAAAGAGCCGAATATGGATAATCGAGTCGCATCGCTATTCACAAACACCGGCCTGTGTGCTACAAGTCCAGAAGATCAACCATTCACGGAACCGTCATGAAACAAGTACTCGTACTCATCAATCCAAAATCCGGAACCGGCGGCCCCTACCGCTTTATCTCCGCCATAGAGAAGGTTTGGGACACCCCCGAACACGACATTTCCTTCCAGTTTAGCCAGTCTGCCGAGGACGGGGTTGGCAAGGTGCGACGCGCCATCGAACGCGGCACCGACACCATTCTTGTTGTCGGCGGCGACGGCATGGTGAACTCCATAGGATGCGCGCTGGTTGGAACCGATGTGCGTCTTGGCGTGGTTCCCGCCGGCAGTGGAAACGGCTTTGCCCGCCACTTTCAAATCCCACTCCACCCCGCCGAGGCCGCGAAGGCGCTGCTCGGTGGGCGCACCCTGCGCATCGATGTCGGCAAGGCCAACAACCGGCTCTTTTTTGTGACCTGCTCCATGGCGTGGGACGGCGCACTCGTGAAAAGTTTCGAGAAATACCCGTTCCGTGGAATTGTCCCCTACGTGCTGGCAGGCGCCCAGCAACTGCTGGAATACAAAGCGCAACCCTTCCATGTCGCGATTGACGGCGAATCCATCGACTTCAAGCACCCGCTCATCTTCACCGTCGCCAACCTCTCCCAATTCGGCAGCGACGTGCTCGTTGCCCCCGACGCCAAGGCCGACAGCGGCGACCTAGAGCTCGTCGCCATAGAGAAAAAAGACATGCCGCTCGTGCTCGGCCAGATCCATCGACTTATCGAAAAAACCTTCCACCAGCATCCCTTGGTCACCAACCGGCACTTCAAGACCATGACCGTCCAACGCAAAAGCGCCTCACCGATCCAGATCGACGGCGAACTCATGAAAGCCGAAACGGACATCCACATCGAAGTGCTCCCCAGCGCCCTCAACGTCATCGTTCCGAACTAGCAGGATTTTATGGATAATCTATCGCCCGACATCCAATTTATGCGCATGGCCCTGCGGCAGGCCGAAATCGCCGCCGAAGAGGGCGAAGTGCCCTGCGGCGCAGTGATCATCAAGGACGGCGAAGTCATCGGAAAGGCGCACAACCAGACCGAAACCTTGAAGGATCCCACCGCCCACGCCGAGATACTGGCCATCACCCAGGCCACGCAAGCCGTCGGCAACTGGCGGCTCAACGGCGCGGTCATGTATGTCACCAAGGAACCCTGCCCCATGTGCGCCGGCGCGCTCGTGCTAGCCCGCATCGAAAAAGTTATCTGGGGAATGACCGACCCCATCCGCGGCGGCGCCATCTCCAAGTTCCAGATCCTCGACACCGCCGACCTCAACCATAGCGTCGAAGTCGAAACCGGCCTGATGGAAGACGACTGCAAAGCCGTCATGCAGGGATTCTTCCAAGAGCTGCGGCAAAAAGCCATGGATCGAAAGAGGGAGAACAGGCCAAACGGTATAGAGGAAGAATGATTTTTGCCCAATTCCCTCATCACTCTCCGCTTCGCTTTGAGTGAACTGCATAGGCGGTATGGGTGGGGGCTCTATGTAGTCCCATCGAAGCAACGCGGAGATGGTCGCTTCACCATTGGCAGACCATGATGTTGGTGTATCTACCACCGGAGAACGAGCCCCCCGACGTTAAATCCTCCCCACCCGCACCTCACTGCGGAGCCGCTCGACATCGTCGAGCTTAAGGAAACCGGAGGCGAGGTTAAGCGCATTCGCCGCACCGCAGGCCATGCCGGTGATGATCGATTCGGAAACGTCCTTTCCCCGGCTCAGATCGACGGCCATTCCAGCCGTCACGGCATCGCCGCTTCCGACGGGATTGACCGCCGCGATTTTTGGCGGGAAGATTTCGAGCGTTTCCCTCTCATTCACAAAAAAGGCGGAGCGACTTCCGCGGGTAATCAGCACCGACTGCGCGCCGCTCTTAATCAATTCGCGGCAGGCCGTCGGCAGGTCGTCGCCACCCACCGTCTGCAACAGCTCGGCATCGTTGATCTTGACGATGGACGGGTTGTGCTCCAGCGCCAGCATGAGCGGTTCGCCGGGTGCATCGAGAATTACGAGCCCGCCCTGCTCCGCCACCATTTTGACAATCTGCGCATAGGCATCGACCGGCGCTCCCGCCGGAAGTTTTCCGGAGATGGCAACCACGGAACCCGACAGCTCCAGAGAACCAAACAGCGCAACCATCTGTTTCCACTCGCGGGGAGTAATCGACGGCATTTCCTCCACCAGTTCGGTGGTTTCCGGGTTGCCCTCCTCGATCAACGTTTGGCAGATGCGCGTTTCACCCTCCGTCTGCACATGCTCGAAGCGCACCCGCTCCTGCGTCAGCAACCCTTCGAGCAACCGCCCGTTCGCGCCGCCCGCAAAGCCGACCAGTTCCGGCGATCCGCCCAGCTGAGTCACCATCCGCGCCGTGTTCGCGCCCTTTCCGCCAATACCGATGGTTACGCGCGAGGCACGGTTCACCGACTCCTTTTCGACGGCCCTGAATTCAAGAATGCGCTGGATACACGGCGTAAACCCACAGCAAATAATCGGTTTTATCGAAGCGTTCATAATGGGAACAGATTTAACGTAGTTTTCCGGAAAATGATAGTAGACAAACCGCAAAATTCGGGTAAGTTATGCGCTCCTTTATTGGAAACGGTGGGGTAGCGAAGCGGTCAAACGCAGCAGACTGTAAATCTGCCCTCTTAGAGTTCGATGGTTCGAATCCATCCCCCACCACCACCTTCTAACCCCTTTAAAATTCAATTTTAAAGGGGTTTTTTATGTGCACCGCAACTTTGGTGTTTTATTCGCTTTCTCTTGCTATAGGTTGAGGGCGGTGCGGAGCGCATCGATCTTATCGGTTTTTTCCCACGGGAACTGCGGACGGCCAAAGTGGCCGTATGCTGCGGAATCGCGATAGCTCCACCCGTTCGGCGTCAACAGGCCGAGATCGGCAATCAGCGTACTCGGACGGAAGTCGAAAATCTCGCCCGACTTGAGCACTTCCTCGATCAAGTGGTCATCCACCCTGCCGGAACCATAGGTGTCGATATTGATGCTCAGCGGCTTCGGAACACCGATCGCATAAGCCACTTGGATCTCGCACTTGCCCGCCAGACCGGAGGCGACAATGTTCTTGGCGGCATAGCGTGAATAGTACGCCGCAGAGCGGTCGACTTTCGACGGATCCTTTCCGGAAAATGCGCCCCCGCCATGGCTACCAACGCCGCCGTAGGTATCCACGATAACCTTGCGGCCCGTCAGCCCGGCGTCGCCGTGCGGTCCGCCGATCACAAACTTGCCCGTCGGATTGATGTAGTATTCGGTATCCTCTTTCAGCAGACCCGTCGGCGCAAGCACATCCTTGCAGACTTGCACGAGGTCTGCGCGAATCTGCTCCAGCGACACATCGTCGGTCTGATGCGAGACCACCACCGTATCGATGGCAACCGGCTTCCCGTCGATATGCAGGATAGACACTTGCGACTTCGAATCGGGACGCAGATAGGGAATCGTCCCGGCTTTTCGGATTTTCTGCAGCTCATCGAGCAGACGATGGCTGTAGGCAATCGGAGCAGGCATCAGTTCTTTGGTCGCGTTGCTCGCATAGCCAAACATCATCCCCTGATCGCCGGCGCCCTGTTCGGAGAAAAGGCCTGCGCCCTCGGTCACGCCCTGCGAAATATCGGGCGACTGCCCGTGCAGGCGGTTGATATATTCAAAGGTCTCGAAACAAAACTCCAACTCCTCGCGGTCATAGCCAATATCGCGCACCACTTCCCGAGCGATCGCTTCCGGATCGACATTGTCCCAGCCGCCACAGGTGATTTCACCCGCATTGACAACCAGATTCGTCGTGGCCAGTGTTTCGCAGGCCACGCGGCTTTTCGAGTCTTGCGCCAAGCAGGCGTCGAGAATGGCATCGGAAATTTGGTCGCAAATCTTGTCTGGATGCCCTTCGGACACCGACTCGGAAGTAAAAACATGATCAACACGGATTTTGCTCATAACGGAAACTCCATTCGTTTATGCGGATTTAGTAATATAAGGAAGAAATCTATCGGACAAATAAGGCCGATACGACAAAAAAACGGAAAGAAAAACCTCTCTGCACAATTAAGCTCCTAGTCACCGATGCTTCATTTACCTATCACACCCTAATAGGGTGTGATCGTCTATTTTACCTGTATTTATTATGTATTCTAACATTCCTGAATGCTTGACCGCTCCGGCACCCCGCCCTACTGTTTCCATCGATTATGAAAGAATTTATCAAAGACGACCTAATCAACTTTCTGCCAAAATTCGACACCTTTGTCGGAATTGACTCCGACGGGTGTATCTTCGACACCATGGAAATCAAGCAGAAGGATTTTTTCCATCCCGCGATTATCCGGCGCTGGAAACTAGAATCCATCGAACCGCAGGTTCGCGCGGCCGCCGAGTTTACCTACCTCTACTCGACGTACCGCGGACTCAATCGTTTTCTTGGTCTCTGCAAGACCTTCGAGCTGCTCAACGACTGGCCGGAAGCGAGCAACAACGCCACCCTGCCTGATCCAAGCGACCTGCGCACCTATTGTGATTCGGGATTGCCGCTCAGTAATCAAACCATCAAGGCCGAAGCGGAACGTACCGGCAGCGACCTGCTTGCCAAGGCCCATGCGTGGAGCGTCGAGCTGAATGAGAGCATCGACTCCACCATGCCCGATCCACCACCTTTCCTGGGCGCGGAAGAGGCGCTAAAGCGAATCTCCGGAAACTCCGACGCCATCGTCATTTCCCAAACACAGGCCGTTGCCCTACTCAAGGACTGGTATCGCGACAATCTCGCGCAATATGTTTCCGCCATTGCCGGACCGGAACTGGGAAGCAAAATCGACCACTTCACGATGGCGGCCGTGGATCGCTATCCACCCAACGCCATTTTGATGATCGGCGATGCCCCCGGCGACCTTGCCACGGCACAGGCCATCGGCTGCAATTTCTATCCCATCAACCCCGGCCACGAAACGGAAAGCTGGCAGCGGTTCCTAGACGAAGCCTACGGCTGCTTCCTTCAAGGAGGTTTCCCCAATGAGTTCCAGCAAAGGCTGATCCACGAATTCAAGGCATTGCTCCCCGGAGTTCCGCCATGGAAGCAGAAATCCTAAACCCCGATCTCTAAATCCTGGACAAATTTCAAAGGTCGAAAACTCAACATGAAACGTCACATCCAGCTAGGATTTTCACCGGAGCTAATAAAATGGAAATAGACAAGCTTGTCCACCTGCTCACCCGTTTCAAGAAGGGGGAGGTCGACCTACCAGAAACCCTCTCCACGCTCAAGCAGCTCCCGTTCGAGGACATGGGATTCGCCAAGGTCGACCACCACCGCGCGCTGCGAACCGGCTATCCCGAAGTGGTCTTTTGCCAAGGCAAGACCCACGAACAGGTCGAAAAGATTTTCCAGTCGCTGGAAAAGCACAACAGCAACATCCTGCTGACCCGTGCCGAACCGGATCTGTTTTCCCGTCTGCAAAAAATTGACAACCAGCTCGTCTACAACGAACCCGGCCGCACGATCACACTTGAAAAAGAGCCGCGAGAAAGGACCGGAAGCGTACTGGTGATCACCGCCGGAACGGCCGACATACCCGTTGCCGAGGAAGCCGCCGTGACGGCCTCGATTTCCGGAGCGAACGTGGAGCGCATCTACGACGCCGGCGTTGCGGGCATCCATCGCCTGCTTGCGCACACCGACAAAATCCAAAATGCCCGTTGCATCGTGGCCGTTGCCGGAATGGAAGGCGCGTTGCCCTCTGTCGTCGGCGGGTTGGCCCCCTGCCCCGTCATTGCCGTCCCCACGTCGGTCGGCTACGGCTCGCACCTCGGCGGCCTCGCGCCGCTGTTGACCATGCTCAACTCCTGCGCGCCCAACATTACCGTCGTCAACATCGACAACGGCTTCGGCGCCGGCTTCTCCGCCGCCATGATTAATTCAAACCACTGAGCCTTTTGCAAAACCCCTCGACTTGGAGTGTTTTCTTGAAGAGATTATCCATAAAGGTTCCGTAACTACTCAGGTTGCTTCACGTACGGGATTTTTCGGAGGAAGAAAAACGTTTTTTAACCTGGACCGGAAACAGGGGATCGCATATGGATAGGGCATGTCGAAGGCCAAACCCAAA
>DAOVNC010000222.1 GCA_030630445.1 Kiritimatiellales bacterium
CTCCGCTCAGCTCCGGCTCTACGAGGGCGGAGGGTGTCGGGGCGGTTCTTAGAACCGCTTTCGGTGGAATGGCTCGACGGGCGGGGGATTGAAGTGTGAAACTTGGAATGTGAACCGTGAAGGCGACGGGGACGTCGCTTCTACGAGGGCAGACTTTTCGGAATGGCTCGGAGCGCTTCTGAGAAGCACCGCTACACGTGCCGGAGATCCGGGCACTGGGGCAGTTCGCACCAAGGGAATTGATGGTCGAAAGGGAACGCAAAGAACTCAAAAGAGCGCGGATATCCGATCCACGCCCATCCGCGGTTGTATTCCTCTGCGAGGTACCCGCAGATTTTGCGGAAGACCCTGAAAATTGAGTCGGTTGGGTTTTAGGATTCAGGTTTGGGCTGGTATTTCTCGATCTTTTTGCTGACTTCTTCGAGGAGGCGTTCTTCGGTGGCGGTTTCGGCAATCTTTTGCAGCAGGGGGATCGAGGGCTGCTGGAGGTCGCGGTGGGCGGAGACTTCGCAGATGGCCCATGCGGCTTCGTCGAAGACGTCGGCATTGTCGAGATACGGGGCGAGGAAGTCGAGCACCTCTTGTCTCTTGAATCGCTTTATGCAGCCGATGATCCCTTTTAGTTCCGCCGGCTGTTCGACCGTTGCGGCGGCCGTGTAGCACATGTTGGAGACCACGGCGAAGTCGTTTACGGTTCCGGCAAGGCGAATGTAGCCGCGCAACGCCAGAATACGGTGTTTCTCGATTTCGGCCGTTTGCGCCTGTTCGAGCAGCTGGTCGGCCACCTCGATATTGGGCCAGTTGCAGAGTCCGCGAATGGCGGCGTCCTTTGTGCCGGGATCGGAGCTGGCAACGGATTGGGTCAGCAACTCGCGGGCGACCTCTCCACCCATGCGGCCCAGTGTGCGGAGGAGGGTATATTGCGATTCGGGTTTTGCATTCCCGAAGGCTTTAACCAGCGGAAGGGCGCAGGGGTCGACCTCGGTCTGGCGCAGGGAGGCTTCCGCAGCCGACTTCTCGAGGGCTTGGAGTTTTTTGGGTTCTTTGGCGGAGAGCATCAGTTGGGCAAAGAGGGGGAAGTCCTCCGTGCGGACGAGGGCGCCAACGGTGTCGATGGCAATCTTGGTTTGGCGGCTCCAGGGGCCTTCGGCTACCTTGACCGTGGAGGGCAGGGCGGCGTGGGTTTGGCGCAGTGCGAGGCATTCGAGTCTTTTGATGATGGTCGGTTCGTCGGTGGCGTTTTCCAATGAAAGAATAATCGCGACATCGGCTCCTTCGGCATTGAGTGCGCAGAGCGCGTTGAAAGCGGGGGCATTCGTTGCCGTCACCGCAAGCAGCGGCTGGATCGACGCCGTCCGTCCAACATTTCCAAGCGCCAGAAGCGCGGCATTGCGCACGGATTCGTTTTCGCTGGCGGCCAATTTAAGCATGATCGCTTCGGCCTCCGTGGCTTTGCGGTCGGAGAGGGTGCTGATCACCAAAACCTGGTTTTCGGGAGCCATTCCGGCGAGGCTTTCGATTAGCTTTGCGGTGGGCAGAGCGGCCAGCAACCCGGTGGCGGTTTTCTTTAGGCGGGCATTATCCGAGTTAAGCAGGGCGAGCACCTCGGTGGCGGAACTGGCTGGATCGAGGGAGACCAGCCCGACGAGTGCCTCGGCGCGGATGATGTCGTCGTGCTCTTCTTCAAGGAACTTCCGGTAGGCGCGGGTTGCCGTTTTTACGTCCAGCGTTCCGGCGCATTTTAATTGGGCGCGTTTCCAGTCGTTGGAAAGCTTGGGATTCACCTTGGCCCTGACTAGGGCTTTGGTGGCATCCTTTCCGCCAATGTTGCCGAGTGCGGTAATGGCGGCGAGTTGGATTTCCGTATTGTTGTTCTTAAGATAGGATTTGATGGCTTTGACGGATTTTTCCGAGCCGCGCTGGCCGAGGGTGCTAATGATTCCGACTTTAATTGCATTGTTGGCTTTGGGCAGGGCTTTGGCCAGCGCCTTGTCTGCCGCCGGGGTTTCCAGACCTTGGAACACGAGGCGCACAAACGAGGATAGCTTGGGGTTGGTGAGTTGCGGGGCGAGCACCGGCACGCAGGCTTCGGATGCACAGTGGCGCAACATGCGGCAGGCATATTGTTTCCCCTCCAGCGTAGTGCCCGAAGATTGGAAAATATCCAGCAGCTCTTTTTCGAGCGCGGGCAGCTTTGCCTTTGGTGCAGCGAAAACCTGCGCCTCGATGGGGCGTAGTGTTGCTTGGCTGTTGGTGGGGGTAAGGGTGCGGATGGCGTCGAGCTGCGCGTGGGCGGCGGTCGCTGCAAGCAGAAGAGAAAGGATGGCGATGTGTTTCATGGTATTTGGTTCCTCTATTTAACGGGGTCGGATATTTAGTTCCGCACGCTGGGTTGGTCGGCGGAGGGGAAGTCTGTGGGAATCGGCTGGGTTACCGCCCCGGAAGCGGCCCATTCGGTGCCGCGCTGGAAGGTGCAGATAAAGCCCGCGCATTGCATCATGGGATCGACGTCGTGGCCGAGGATCGTGTGGAATACACGACCTTTGCCATAATCGATGACCATGAGTGCCGGCTCGTGCTCACCGGTTTTTTTGGAGAACGCGGTGGAAAGCACGGTCACGTTTTTGGCGGGGCCGCGAAGTTTGGCATAGAGCTCGTCCTTGGCGTGCATCCAGGTTTCGGGCAGTCCCTTGGTGATCGGATGTTTCGTGTCGCGATTCACCACTTGAAAGGGTGCCTGTGGACCGTGGGTTCCTCCGCTTCCCGGCTGGTGGTTCAGCACCATCTTGCCATCGCGCCAACGGATCATTGGGCCGTCCTTTTCATTTCGGCAGCCCCAGCCGCCAACGGCGATCATTTCATTATAGGCTTTCCAGTCCGGGAACGCATTGTCGGCGGCATGCACAACCACCAATCCGCCGCCTTTTTCAACAAACTTTTCAAACGCGGTCTTGGTTTCCTCCGGCCATTGGCCAATCTGGGAGCCGGGCTTCCATTTGAGTTCGGCATAGTTGCACACCAGCACATCATACTTCGAAAAGTCGGGCTTGAAACCGTCCAGCGGTTGGCCCAGGGGCGCGGTGGTTGCCATGTCCACCGAAAACAGCCCGGTCTCTTCCAACAGCCGTTTCATGTGCGGGGAGGTGCGTTGCCACGCATGGTTGTTGCGTCCATCGATGATGAGTGCTTTGTATTTCGGTGCCGATAAGGCGCAGCCGACGCTCAGCAGCATGGCGGCCAGCGAGGCCAATGCGGTTTTTCTACCCATGGAATTCTCCTTTTATAGGATCCACGGTTCCCGGAAGGAACGGCTCAATAAGCCGTCGGCCACGGGATCGCCGATGATCTCTTCGGTTTCGGGGTTCCACTTGAGCGTGCGGCCGGTGTAGATCGCAATTTCGCCCAGCAGGCCGGCGCTGATGGAGCGGTGGCCGACCTCGGCGGGGCAGATGGTTTCCGTGCGGTTGCGCACGCAGTCGAGAAAGTTCACGTGATGATCTCGGCTTTCGTAGAGTTTGATTCCGTTCGATGCGATGGGGTTCTTTAGGATGCTGGGGTGGCTTGCCTTGATCCATCCGCGGCCAACCTGAATCCAACCTTCCTCCCCGATGAAGCGGACGCCGACCGGGAACGTGTTCGAAACCTTGATGAGTTCTCCTCCGGCATACTTAAGGTCAAAATCAAACTGGGTGATGACGTTGAAAAGGTCGGTGTCGGCAAAGGTTCCGGTGCCTGAAATCTCCACCGGACCGGTGCGGTCGAGACCAAGCCCCCAGTGGGAAATATCGATATTGTGGCCGGACCAGTCGGTGATCTGCCCGCCGGAAAAGTCGCGCATCCAGCGCCAGTTCCAGTGCATGCCGCCCCGCCCCAGTTCGCGGCAGGGCTGTTCGGGTGCGGGGCCGAGCCAGCGGTCGAAGTCGAACCCTTCGGGCACCGGGATCGGCTCAGCCGTTCCGCCGCCGCGCCCACCGGGTAGGCCGGCCTCGGCGTGGATGATTTTTCCGATCCGCCCATTTTGCACCAATTCACAGGCAAAGCGGAAGCGCCTGTCGGAGCGCTGCTGGCTGCCGGTCTGCCAAATGACGCCGTTGCGTTCGACGGCATCGACGATGGCCCGGCCCTCCTTGATGGTGCGGGCGAGGGGTTTTTGGCCGTAGATATCCTTGCCGGCGTTGGCTGCGGCAACGCAGATGATGCCGTGCCAGTGGTCGGGCAGGGCGTGGAATACCGCGTCGATATCGTCGCGGGCGATCAGGTCGCGATAGTCGTTATAAGCGGTGCAATTCGTATTCTCATACTTGTCGTCCACTATTTTCTTTGCCCGGTTACGGTGCTTTTCGTCGGCATCGCATACGGCAAGAATCTGGGTTCCCTGCGCATGAAGGAATCCGCGCAGATTGCCCGTGCCCATGCTGCCCACGCCAATACCGCCAATGGTGATGCGGTTGCTCGGCGCGTCGTCGCCGAATACGGTGGAGGGAACGATGGCCGGGAAGCCCGCAGCCACGCCCAAAAGCGCCGAGGTTTGTAGTAGGTTTCGTCTGGTTTGTTTCATAAGGGTTTCCTGCTGGTGGCTCAGTTGTCGAATGCTTCGTCGAACACGCGGTCGGATTTGGGGAAGTCTAGCGATTTGACAAACTCGCAGGCTTCTTCCGCGCCATGCTCGCGATCCATCGCGGCGTCTTCCCACTCAACGGAGAGCGGGCCGGTGTAGTTGAGTTGGTTGAGCGTACGGATGATTTCCTCGAAGTCGACATCGCCGCGGCCAAGGCTGCGGAAGTCCCAGCCGCGCCCCGGTGAACCAAAGTTGAGGTGGGAGCCGAGGATACCGCTCTCGCCGTCGAGCGTGACGGCGCAGTCTTTCATGTGGACGTGGTAGATGCGGTCGGGGAACGCCGCAAGGAATTTGACCGGATCGACGCCCTGCCACTCCAAATGGGACGGGTCGAAGTTAAAGCCGAACGCCTTGCGGTTGTTGATGGCCTTGAGCGCGCGCCGGGCGGTAACGGTGTCGAACGCGATTTCGGTCGGGTGGACTTCGAGGGCAAACTTGACGCCGCATTGGTCGTAGACATCGAGGATCGGGTTCCACAGTTTGGCAAAATAGGCGAAGCCGTCGTCGATCATTTTATCGCTGACCGGCGGAAAGCTGTAGAGCAGATGCCAGATGGAGGAACCGGTGAATCCATTGACGACCTTGATGCCCATGTTCTTCGCCGCCTTGGCGCTGTTCTTCATGGTGCGGATGGCCCACTTGCGCTTCTTTTCGGGATCGCCTGCGCAGTCGCCCGGGGCAAACATATCGGAGCGGTCGTCGTTGAGGTCGCAGACGAGCTGCCCGGCGAGATGGTTGCTGATGGCCCAGCATTTCAGGCCATAGTCAGCCAGCAAGTCGTGGCGTTCTTTGCAATATTTCTTGCTGCGCGCGGCCTTGTCGACGTCCATGTGGTCGCCCCAGCAGGCGAGTTCGAGGCCATCATAGCCCCACTTGGCGGCTTTCTCGGCGAGGGTTTCGAGCGGCAGATCCGCCCATTGTCCGGTGAATAGGGTTACGGGTCTTGTTGTCATGGTATTGCTCCTTTTAAACTATTGCGTACTGCGTATTTCGTACTACGTATTGCTCCATCAGGAATACGCAATACGTAGTACGCAGGAAGCTTCTATACTTTTGTCCATACAGAATTTTTCTTCGATGATTTCACCACCGCCTCAATAAACTTCATTCCGGCGACGCCTTCCTTGACGCCCGGGAAGTCGGTGATGAGCTCCGAGGCTTTCTCGCGCTTGTCCCGGGCGCGGATGGTATCGGAAAAATTGCAGTAGTTATTGGCGAAGGCTTCAAGGAAGGCCTCGGGGTGTCCGGCGGGCAGGCGGGAGGCGCGTCCGGCGGCGGCGCTCTTTGCGCCAACGTATTCATTGCCGCGCTTCCAAATTTGGGTCGGGGCGTTGAGCGTGTCGACATAGAGATAGTTCGGGTGTTCCTGCTTCCATTCGAGGCTCGCATTTTCGCCGTGGACCCAGATGGCCAGGTTGTTCTCCTGCCCGATGGAAACCTGGCTGGCGTGCAGCAGGCCCTTTGCGCCCTTGGTGAAGCGCAGCAGGCAGTTGCCGTCGTCATCGAGCTTCCGCCCTTTCATGAAGCTGGTCAGGTCGGCGGCGATCTCCTTGATTTTCAGGCCGGAAACATATTCGGCCAGATTGGCGGCGTGCGTGCCGATGTCGCCCATGCATCCGGCCGCGCCGCTCTGCTTGGGATCGGTCCGCCATGACGCCTGCTGCTGGCCCTCCTTTTCGATGGCGCGCGCCAGCCATCC
>DAOVNC010000251.1 GCA_030630445.1 Kiritimatiellales bacterium
ATGGGAAAATGGAACCACTAATGACCACTAATATACGCTAATTATGAACGGGTTGTGAATAATCTCCCGATCATCTATTAGGGGAGTTTTCTGAAAGCCCTGATTGGTATTGGCGATAACGATTTCATTGAGCATTCGCGTTGATGAACCGCTTCACTATTTCTTCAGAAATTATGTTTTCCGCTTCGCTCCAAGGCGCGGTTAGTTCATCTCCGTGGGGATATTTTTGCAACCCCGATCCGAACACTAGTTCTTTCCTTCCAGTCCGGTTGCTCTGATCCAACAAAAAAAGCGGCTTCGCAGCCGCTTTCTTGAATTCTTTCCCGTTTCGCCTAGCTTGCGGAAATCGCGTCTACCGGGCAGGAATCGACGCAGGCGCCGCAGTCGGTGCAGGTGTTGGCGTCGATCACGAACAGGTCGTCGCCTTGGCTGATGGCTTCCACCGGGCAGGTGGGTTCGCAGGCGCCGCAGGAAATACATTCACTTGAAATAACATATGCCATAATCATTCTCCTTGTTGATTCGCTGTTTTGTGTCGCACAAAAGCGGGGAATGTAACAGCAAATTTATTGATTGCAGGCTTAATATTACGGCCCATCTATGTTTATATATAGATTCAATTCAAAGAAGGGAACTACGATTGGCATGAGCAAGGTAACGGAAACGCAGGAGTTGACAGAGGAAGCGCGGCAGTCGGTGGACGAGGCTTGGCCGTTGTTTATCGATTTCCTAAAGAAGAAAAAGGCTCGGGTGACCCAGGCGCGGAAAATCGTGCTCACCCAGGTTTTTTCCCGCCACGACCATTTTTGCGCGGACGACTTGGCTGCGGAGCTTTCCAGCGGTCCGAACCATGTGAGCCGGGGGACGGTCTACCGGACTCTGGCGCTCATGGAGGAAGTGGGCTTTGTCCGTGTAATCCGCGATACGGATGTGCATGCCCATTATGAGCACACCTTCAACCACCCGAACCATGAACATATGATTTGCGATGGTTGCGGCGAGTTCATCGAGTTTTCAGCCGACCCGCTGGCCGGGCTGATTGAGAAGGCTTGCCGGAAGCATAATTTCGA
The DNA here is from genome assembly GCA_030630445.1 of Kiritimatiellales bacterium. Taxonomy (GTDB): domain Bacteria; phylum Verrucomicrobiota; class Kiritimatiellia; order Kiritimatiellales; family Pontiellaceae; genus Pontiella. The sequence goes on from DAOVNC010000251.1 coordinate 1,071, forward strand.
AGAACGCACGCACCGGGTTGTGGTGTTTGGCCTTTGCGAGGAGTGCCAAAACAAATAGAAAACCCGGCCTATTGATTTTGAGCGGCTTGGGCGGCCTTGAACTCGCGCAGGTCGCACGACGGGCAGGTGACCTTTTCCCCTTTGTAGACCACGCAGTCGTGGTTTCCCGAGCAACCAGGCTGCTTTTTGCGCAGGCCATTGATCAAGCCCAGAATACCCAGCGGGATACCCACCAAGATCAAGGCTACCGCAAATAATGTAAGGAAAGTCGTCATAATCTACCTGTCCGTTAAAAATTTTCCTAATCGGAGCAACGCTTGACACTTACCCGCCTCCGATGAATACTGCAACCCTTTGTTCATAGAATGATTTTCAGTTAAAAGGGCCCCGTTAATACGGGTTATCCGCCGTATGAGAAAAAAGCACGAAAAAAACAGGTCACGCCGCTCCTCCGAAGATCCTAGCCATCCTTCTTCCGGTTCGAACGTCGAGTTCTATGCCGCCAGCCCAACTGAAAAGCCGTTGTACGGAGATCGTACGGTCTCGGATTCGAAACAGGTGCACAGAACGAGCCGCCATCGGGCAAGCACAGGGCGCCGCGAGGAAAAAATGGATGTTCGCGAGAAGAGGGCGCTCATGGCCATTCTCAAGTCGATCATTATAATTTTTTTGCTGGGGATTGCATTCTTCATGCTCTGGAAAGGGATCAGCCTCTACGAGGAAAGCATCTGGTTGGATCATGCCAAGGAGGACGAGGGTTCTCCCGTCCTGCAGGAAGTTGTGCTCGTGGAGGACTTCGATATCCAGAACCAGGATACCCGCGAAAAATTTGCGGACCGGGTTGAGCTTTGGCGGGAGGCTGATCGGCTGGTGCGCTCGGCGGATGCGCTGTTGCTGCGCAGCATATACGACCAGGCGATTGAACGCTGCCAGGATGCCTTGCGGCTTGACCCGGCGCACATGGGGGCGTTGGAGCGGTTGGGACGGCTCTATTTCGAAAAGGAAAACCATGTCGAGGCGGTAAATGCCTACATTCGCCTGTTGAGCGTCGATCCCTCCCGGCCTGATATCCAGAAAAAACTGATCCAATCGCTCGATGCATTTGGCGATGCCGAGGCGGTTATGTACATGGCGGAGTGGCATCTGGAACAAAACATGTACGATGCCGAGATCCAGCTCTATCTAGCCAATGCACGCTATACCCGCGAAGAATTTGCCGAAGCGGCGGAGGCCTATGGCCGGGTGTTGCGCGACACACCGCGGAACGTCCGTGCGCTGGAGCGGCAAGCGGCGTCCTACATGCATCTCGGGCAATACGACAAAGCGCTGGTTCCCTTGGGCGTGTTGCGGGGAAACAACTATCGGCGGCAGGAATACTACAAGCAGATTGCCATCTGCAATGCGCAGCTCCTGCAGGGCAAGGAGTCCTTGCAGGCTCTTGGCCGCGCGGCGCAGCTCTTTGAGAAACAGCTTATCGTGGGTTGGCTTCGGGATCCGAAGTTCGATCCTATTCGCACGGATCGTGCCTTTCAGGCCTTCATCGACCGCATTGCGGGGGAGGAAACCCGGCTATGGCTCGAGAAGGTGGCATCCGATCAAGCCAAGAAGCCGGATATAGCGCCCGAGTTGGTGATCCCGACGGTGGACGAGAAGCTGGATACCGAACTGCTCAAGCCTAGGCAATAGAGTGCTTTTCCTGCTGACATGAATATCCTGTTCATATCGTATACGACGGTGTCGCTACGTGGCGGTCAGGTGCGTTCGGTCGCTATGTTGCGGGCATTGGCGGATGCCGGCCACCGCGTCGACCTGCTTGCCCCGCTTGCCGAGATGCCGGCTCATCCCAATATCCGGATTTTGTTGGGGGAGGATCGCAAGCCACGGCGGATCCAGTTGCGTTGGGCGGGCCTTCGCGCCACCGGTCGCGTTTCCTACGATGCCATCCATGCCGTGGATGACGCGGTTTTTTTCGCCCACCGTTTATGCCGCTGGAAAAAAATTCCACTCGTCTACGATGCGGTGCGGCGTTTTACCGGGCCAGCCGGGGTGGGCGCATCTCGGCGATACAGGCTGTTCCCTTCCTATTTTCAACGGTTGGAAGCGACCGTGCTGGAGAGGGCCGGGTGCATCTTTTCCCCATGTTCCGCACTCACCGCCGATTTGGCCAGCTTGAACCGCCAGGCACCGGTCGTCCAGCTCGAGGACATTCCCATGCAGCCCTTGTATGGATCGCAGGAGGTGGATAAACCCACCCTGCTGAAGCGGTTCGGGAAGCGACCGGCATCGGTCGTCGTGTGCTGTGCGTTGCCGGGTTGGAGCTCAGGGTTCCGCGACATACTCATGGCGGCGCGCAAGGTGGTGGATGTCGCACCGGATGTGGCGTTTTTCTTTAAATGCACCCTGCGCGAGCAAGCGAGGAAAATGTCGGCAAACCTGGACATCGCCGACCACTGCGTTTTTATTCCCGACGACGATCCAAAAACCTTTATTTCCGCACTCGATATTGCGGATGCCATCCTGCTCGTCCCGCAAGCGAAGAGCCGATACATCCATCCGCAGGTCTACACCTTGTTGAATGCCCCCGCGCCGCTGGTGGCCATCCATGACGCCGCCTACGACGAGATCCTCACCGAAAAAACCGCTGTGCACGTATTGCCCGGTTCCGAGGCGATGTCCGAGGGGATCCTCCGCACGATCCAGGAGCCGCTGTTCTCGCTAAGCGTCGCAACCGAAGGGCAGCAGCTGGTTGCCGCCCGGCATACCTATTCGAGTTTCAAGCACCAGGTCCGCATGACCTACCACAAGCTCTTCAAGCAGGAATAGGGGCTGCCATCGACGTGCGCGAAACAGGCTTCGTTCAGCTCCGACCACTCGTCGGCATCGCGCTTTGCGTGGCCATCGGCATGGTATTGGGGGCGGCCGACCTGTTCTCTGCAGGGGTTCTGCTCGTCACCGCTTGCGGCAGCCTGCTGCTGGCTCTCGCCTTGTTCCGCACCAAAGCCTCGCGTCCGGCCGTGTTCGGCTGCGTTGTCCTGGTGTCCGCCGCGCGCTTCATGGTGGGAACGTCCACATTATCCGACATGGAGATAAACCGGATGCTGTCGCAACTGCCGGCCCGCCATGTCCAACTCGAGGGGCGTATCGCCGCAACGCCGGACTACCACGCCTATTCCTCCGGTTCGCGCGGCACGTGGGTTTTCCCCTTCGAATGCGAAGGAATCAAAGAGGCCGATGCATGGAACCGCCGCCGAGGGCGGATCCAAATTCGGATCGCCGGCACCGCGCCGGATCTCGACTTTCGCCTCGGCCAGCGAATACGGTTTTCCGGCGACCTGCGCAAGCGCGACTATCCCGGCAACGAGGCGATCATGCTCGACGTTCGGCCAGTCGATGGCTGGGAGATGCTAGAAGATGCCCCGCGCTTTTCCCCGATTGCCATGGGACAGCGCCTTCGCGGGAAAGGGGCGCAAACCCTGGCGAACGGTATCGAATCCCATCCCGACCAGCTCGCGGTATACAAGGCGCTGCTGCTGGGCTACCGAAAAGCCGTCCCTCCCGAAATATACAGCCGTTTCACCCAAACGGGCACCGTGCATGTTTTTGCCATTTCAGGTCTGCATGTCGGGATGGTGGGGCTGTTTATCACTATCATCCTCAAAACCTTGGGCGTTCCGCGCGACAAGTGGGGCATTTGGTTGCTGCCGTTGCTGTTGCTGTATGTCTGCTCCACCGGCATGAAATCCAGCGCGCTGCGGGCGTGGACCATGGCCGCCGTCTATTTTCTCGCGCCGCTTTTCCGCCGCAAGCCCGACGTCCCCACCGCCGTGGCCTTTGCCGCCGTTCTGCTGCTGTGGCTGAAGCCTGCGGATGTCCTGTCGGCGGGGTTTATCTTTTCCTTCACCGTGGTCGCTTTCCTGGTCATGGCCTTTTCCGCGATTCCCCGCCAATGGGTGGTCGGCGCAAAAGGATGGCTGCAGCGGGCGCGGACCTACGTCGCCTCCCTCGCCATAACCTCGGCGGCGGCGTTTATCGCATCGCTTCCGCTGGCAGCACTGTTTTTCGGCAACTTTTCACCCGTGTCGCTACTCGGAAACCTCATCGTTGTGCCGCTGACATTCTGCGTTGTCCTGTCGGGATGGTTGTCCATGCTCGTTCCTTCCACGTCGGAAATCTTCAACCATGCCGCCGTGGTTTTCATCAATGGGTTGCTTGGATCGGTCGGGCTGCTCGCCAAGCTGCCCGGCGCGCACGGAGCGGTTTCGCAACCCTCCCTGCTGGCCGTGGCGTTTTGGTATATCGGATGGATCGGCTTGTTCACGCATGCCCGGACGGCGCCGCAACGGATTCGCGCCCTGGGCTGGGTGGCCCTCTCCATCGGCTGGACGGTTGCCCTTCAGGTTTTTACCTAGTGCATCGTCAAACTATAATATTAGGATATAGCGATTTCAGTTTATGACGTGCATCCTCAATGGTGAACTGCCAATCGACGCCTCTTTGCCTCTCG
>DAOVNC010000070.1 GCA_030630445.1 Kiritimatiellales bacterium
GGTCAAGCCGCACTGCTCCTTCACTTCATTGATCTTTGCCTTGCGGGCAGAGGGTTTGACGCCTTTAAGTTCGGCGCGAAAACGCAGATATTCATCGACGCGCATTTCCGGATAGAGCGGGCAACTTTCCGGAAGATAGCCAATGCGCCGCCGAATCTCCTGCGGATGATCGACGACATTATAGCCCGCCACTTCGATCTTACCGGAGCTCATTGGAAGATAGCCCGTCAGCATGCGCATAGTGGTGGTCTTTCCCGCCCCGTTTGGACCGAGAAACCCAACAATTTCACCCCGTGCAACCTCAAACGAAATATGATCCACCGCCAAACGCGCCGGATATTTTTTCGTTACCCCAGAAACCTTGATCATAAAAACAACCCGCCCTATTAAAGCCACGCATTATGCCCAAACCACCCATCGAGTCAAGCCACCCGAAACAGAATGCCCCCGGTTCGACCGAAAAAAAACGGGGCATGTCCGGCGTGGAATAGGGGTTTAGTCAGTCCCGTTGAACGCCCATTTCTTTCAATGCTTCTTTCAGCTTTGCAATCTGATCCAAATCCTGAGCGAGAAGGATGACTGCAAAACTTCCGGTTTCCGGCAAGACATCGCAGTTGAAGGGGAAAACCGAATTTAATTTATGGCCATCATACAGCACCGGTTTGATACGCTCGGTGAGTTCCAGAAAGGTACATGCGGCGGTCTTGATCTTAATGAATTTCCAGTATGGAATGGGGGCTGTCAATTTTTCAATGTTGTCGACAATCATGCCCACATAAGAGGATCCATTGAAACGCGCATTGTTTTCAATGGGGAATATCCCCTCCTCCGCCACGATATAATCGATACCGGCCACCCCCCGATATCCGGACTTCGCCATATGGTGTGCGATTTTCTCCGAAGTCTCTGTGATATAGTTCCACACCTCCGGTGCAACCGCAGACCCCTTGAGGGTGCCGACATGGATCAGGCCTTGCTCGCATAGTTGATCGCGCATGCCAAGATGGGTAATTCCCCCATCTCGTCCGATGGCCCATTGATCGTTCGGGGAGGAGCTCACCTTCAGGAAGGGCTCAATGATGACCACTTTTTCGCCGCTGTCCGCTATTTCCCGATATAAGAGAGGAAGACCACTGCCGTCTGTTTTATACAGCGACATGCCGGATTCACCCAGCGTGCCACGAATAATCACCGTTTTGTAGGTGGATAGATACCCGTTTACGATCGCTTCCATTTCAGGGTAGTTTTCCTTGTTTCTCGGAAACATTCCGAATGAATTCCCTTCAACAACCGGAATGCCCAATTGCTGGCAGATCGTCTTGAATAGAGCCTTGTCGTTGTATTTCAACGTATTCGATTCAGATGCCCCGAAAAGATGCGCGCCCAGCGACTCCGCGGCTTCCGCTTCCCGCGCTCCGGAAAACCAAGGGACGTATACGGGGTTTCTTCCGGTTTTCCGAATGACTTCCCTGATGGGTTCGGGATTATCAACAATAAGTTCCGAAAGCGTCATCTCCTTTGACCGTGCCTTATACTGGACGACATGGTCCGGCCCTAATCCATGGGATTGCAGCCAGCGGTGATATTCAAGGTCCAACTCCCCGTGCAAAACCACCAGATCATCTCGGCTGGCGGCGGGGAGTACACGGTCGCATTTAGAATTTATCGACCCATCGCGCCGCGGGAATTGCGAGAAGTTATCGGCGCCATAGACCAGCAATTCTTTTTCATTGCGGGAGATACATTTCTTAAGGGGATGGTAGGTATTCATTACTTTCCTAGGTTTAATAATGAAAATTAAATGCGGATCCACTGCATCCAACCGTAGATAACCGTCAGGATCAGCGTGTAGACAATCAGGGCATAAAACCATTTTCCTGCAAATTTAGGGGTTCGTATCGGAGCCAGGTTAAACACCAGAAGACCCATTAACAGTGCATGAAGGATGAGGAGGAAAACGGCATGGCTAAACAACGGTTCGAACAGAAACACAAAAGCCAAAATGATAATATTGTTATCCAAGGCCAGCCCCAGGTAGGTCTTGTCGTCCAACAGTCCAAAAACATTGAAATAGCTCAATCGGATGGCACCCCCGGCGACAACCAGAAACGCCCCGGGCAGGAACCATGGATTGAAGTGCCCATAGCTGAGGAGGAAAACCGCAGGGAATACCCCGAAACTAACGATATCAATCAGGGAATCCAGCTGCCCCCCGAAAGAGCGCTTCCCCTCCGTTCTCCCCTTCATTTTCCGGGCAATGATCCCGTCGCCCCAGTCAAATAAAACCGCCCATAGAACGCCAATCATCGCAAGAGGAAAACGACCCAGAATAGCGAAGTAGATCCCCAGCACGGCGCAGAACAGCCCTGCGAGCGAACAGATGTTGGGAAGATCCCTGGCAAAGGAAAGCATGGTGGGCCGATGGGGTTGTTGTGGTTTGGAACTTGCCATTTTCTTTATGCTGCTCCGTTTCCCAAGCCCATCACATCAATCAACGCATCAACCAGATTGCAGTTTTCGACTTCGGTACGACTGGCAATCCGAAGATAGCGATCGGCATCCGGCTGGGTTTTCCCTGCGCAGTCCTTGATATACATGTTATGCCTGATAAACAGTTTTTCCACAATTCCAGGCGCGTGTTGCACGCCATCGGGCAGGCGGCAGAAAATGTAGTTCGCATCCGGCTTGTAAACCGTCATCCCCTCGATAGCGCACAGTTTTTCATACAGGCGATCCCGGTCAGTTCGAACGCGTTTGCAGCTGTCGACAAACTCCTGTTTGTAATCGGGCAGAATCCGCAAGAATTCTTCCGCAAATCCGTTAATGTTCCAAATATGAACGCCGTTTCTCACCGCTTCCGCAAATTCGGAATTGGCCGTCAGCATATAGCCGATCCGTAGCCCGCAGATCCCGTAGGCCTTGCTCATGCTTTTGAAAATCACCAGATTCGGATAGCGGTCGAGGTCTGTTTCCAAACTGGTTTGCTCCGGATTCTCTGAAAAATCCAAAAAGGATTCGTCCACAATCAGCATGCAACCGTGCATTTCTAGTTTTTTTGCAAGCCGAACCAGATCGGGTTTCGGGATCAACATCGAGGTCGGATTATTGGGCGTCACCACAACCGCTACATCCGCGTTGACCCGCAGCGCCTCGGCCGCGAATTTATCGACATCCAACTGGAACGAGGGGAACTCAAGCGGGAATTCGACCACCTGCCCGGCCGGCGCCGCATTGGCATATTCATTGAACGAAGGTACCGGAACGATCAACTTGCCCGCCAAGTGGCCGGATACGATCTTGATCAGTTCCGCCGCTCCGTTACCCACGACAATTCGTTCGGCCGGTTGGTCAATGATCCGTCCAACCAGTCCGGCTAGGGCATCTTGCGCCACCGGATAATTCAGTACCAAATCGTGGATTTGATCTTTTAGTTTCGCAAAAACCGCCTCTGGCGGGAAATACAGATTATACAAATAGGCGTGGTCTATGAAACCATGCCGGTAGTATCCTCCATGCTGGCCCGAGATGAATTCGTATTTTTCGGATTGGGTCATGCAGCTATGCGGTTGCATTGAGCAATGCCCCGGTTAAATAATCCGGCAGCAGGAAAGGAGTCGTTTTCACCGGCTCAGGCGTTCCCCGCGAAAATAGTTTTTCAGCCTCCGCCAGATCGCCCACATTGTCTATCTCGTACCATGGCTTTCCGTCAAAAGAGACCGTCTCAAAAGCGAGGCTTCCATCCGCAACCATTTCCGAAAACACGGTTTCATAATATCCATTGACCTTCCCCTCCAAAATATGCCGGTCCAACCTCTCTACGATACCGGCCCAAGAGGAGCGTGAAATGCTGTAGATATTAACGGTTTTATATTTGATCTCGCCAAAGGAGTCGGTGTTGCCCGCCAAGAATGCCTTGACCTGCCGGCCGCGGTTGACCGTGACACAGGTTCCATTCATCCACGGTTGCATCCTTGCAACCGCGATCCGACCGGGATACAGCATGGCGTCCAACAGTGATTCATCGAAAACAAGATCACTTTCGAGCAGCAGAAATGGCTCATCGATGACTTCACGCGCCATCCAGAGCGAATAGATATTATTGGTGGTCTTGTATAACGGACTAAAAACATAATCGATCGCGATGCCACCCACCCGGTCTCCCAAAAACTCCTTGATATGGTTTTCCAGATGTCCCGTGACCACGACCAAGCGTTTGAACCCTTGCCTATCCAGACTAGAGATCATCCGTTCGAGGATTGACCGCCCGTTCACCAAGGTCAGGCATTTGGGCGCATTCTGCGTCAAGGGATACAGGCGACTACCGGTTCCGGCAGCAAGAAGCAATGCCGTGGTCACGTGTTCTTTATGGTCAAAGCGGTGGCGATATTTCAAATTTACATCCTTGGGTAAAGATTAGAGTTCGGGCAAGAAGCTCATTGCCCTGCGAACAAATAAACGATAAATTTCTCAAAACAACAGATGAATGTCAAGAACGAACCAACCCAAACTAAACCTCCCATTTGGGGCAAGGGGTATATCCATCATTCGGATCCCGACCGGTACAATATCAAAGGCAGAGGTGGAGATCTACGAGCGGTTCAAACGCGGTCGTTTCCGCAAGGGCTGGCATCGCACCCCTATCCGTTCAGGATTTCCTCGACGGCATCCATGAATTGGAACATTTCCGGAGCGGTGCCAATGGTGACGCGCAGATAGTCCTTCGTGCGCCCGTCGTTTTCGAAATAGCGGACAAGGATGTTCTTCTTGCGCAGCTCTTCGAACAGTGATTTTGGACGAAGCCCCAGCGGCTTCACCCACAGGAAGTTGGTCTGCGAATCGCAAACTTCGAACCCCAGCTCCGACAGCTTGTCCGCCACCAGTTTGCGCGTTTCGACAATCGCCTGCACGTTGGCCGTCATCGTGTCCTGGTCAAGGATCGCCACGCGGGCAATCTCCTGCGTGAGATAGTTGACGTTGTACGAATCCTTGATCTTATGCAACGCACCGATCAACTCGACATGGCCCACACAATAGCCCAAACGGATGCCCGCCAGCGAATACGACTTCGAGAGCGTCCGCGCCACCAGCACATTGTCGTTCGCCAGCGCCAGATCCATGCAGTTTTCCTTGGCAAAGTCCGCATAGGCTTCGTCGACCAGCACCACCCCGTCAAAACCCTGCACAAACGACTCCACGTCCGCTTTGGAATATTGCAGACTCGTCGGCGCATTCGGGTTCGTCAGAAAAAAGAGCGATGCCGCATAGTCCTCCGGCATCTGCCAGCCAAAGCCAACATTCAACGCAACCGGCTTCTTTTCCACATCCTCGATATCGATCAAGATAGGATAAAGAGAATACGACGGCTCAAAATAGCCAACCGAACCCTCACGCTCGACAAACGCGCGGATGCACAACGCCAACACCTCGTCCGAGCCGTTGCCCACAAACACGTTTTCCACCTCGCAGCCGTGCAGCTCCGCAATCACTTTGCGCAGTTCCATGCAGACCGGATCGGGATAGCGCGACAGCTCGGAGATATCGATCATCGACAAAATATCCTGCACATCCGCCGAAGGCAGGTACGGGTTTTCGTTCGTGTTCAGCTTAACCATATCGGCATCCTTCGGCTGTTCGCCCGGAACATACCCCGACATCGCCCGCACTGACTTTCTAATTAAATTGCTCATAATTTCCTCAAACCAACGGATTCACGACAACCACGCCGCCATAATCCTGCCCCGTATTCAGATCTTCCGTCCAAAGTTCCTTTGCTCCGGACATCTGGGCGGCCGCCACAATGTTCGCGTCATAGAACGAAAGCTGAAAGGTTTGCTGAACCGCAATCGCCCGGCGTAGCAAGGCACATGTATTTTCCACCACATCGCGGCGCATGTAGTATTCAACGGCTTCCCGTAGGATCAAGGGGTTTGCCCCTTTGCGCATCATCACATTGAAAAACTCCTGCAGAACTTGAATGCTCACCGCAACACAGGCCTGGCGCAAAAAAAGTTCGTCGAGCCGATTCTTTGCCAATTCATGCCGTCGCATATCACCCAGATCAAAGGAATAGACCACGATATTGGTATCCAGGAAAACCTCAGCGTTCATGCATTTCATCCCGTGTATAGATTTTCCCGCCATCGCCATAATCCTGGGCTTCTTCCATCATGCGCATGATTTCCGTCGCCGCGGTCTCGTAGCGAAAATCCCGCTTGGCCGCCTGTTCCACCACTTGGGAAATCCACGCCGAAACCGACATATCCTTCTCGACGGCAATATGCTTCACGTCCTTGAGCAACTGTTCATCCATCCGCAATGTAATGTTTTTTGTCATACAAACCTCCTGCACACAAACTGTATTGCACATTTTGCGTGCAGCGTCAAGGGCGTACCTTTCTGGAGTGCGGAGGCAATTGAAAGGCGACACCGCTTTTGCGTACGCACCGAACTGCAAAAAAGCGGTGTCGCCCGTTGGTTGCCACCGTACTCCAAATCTCTGTTTCTCTTCACTCAAACCGAATACTGGCTGAGCGGGCGTGGCCGTCGAGGGTTTCGACGCGGCCGAATGCTTCGACCACCGGGAGGGTTTCCTGCAGATCCTCTTTGGTAAACTGGATCAGGCTAACCCGTCGGCGAAAATCCTCCACCGTCAGTCCGGAGAAATAGGCCGCCGTCCCGCCGGTCGGCAGCACATGGCTTGGCCCCGCCGCAAAGTCGCCGACCGATTCCGGCGTCCATTCACCGATAAACAGCGCACCCGCGTTCACGACCTTGTCGATCCACTTTTCCGGGTTGTTGACGATCAGTTCCATGTGCTCCGGCGCAAAGAGGTTGCACAGTTTCATGCCGTCGGCCATGTTTTTCACAACCACCAGCAACATTCCCTTTTCGAGCACCTGATAAACCGGCTCCGTACGCGACAGCGCTTCCGCTTGCTTCAATATTTCGACCCGAATGGCCTCCGCCTGCTTTTGCGAAGTCGTCACCAGTAGCGATTTTTCCGATCCCGTTCCATGTTCCGCTTGCGAGAGCAGATCGGCGGCGACATGTGCCGGATTTGCGGTGGTGTCGCACAGTACGGCGATCTCGCTCGGTCCCGCCACCATATCGAGTGCAACATCGCCATAGACCTGCCGCTTCGCAGCCGTTACATACGGGCCGCCCGGACCGACGATTTTCCGTACCTTTGCAATCGACTTGGTTCCATAGGCCATGGCACCGATCGCCTGTATCCCGCCAACCTTGTAGATCTCCGTCGCCCCGGCCAGATCAAGCGCATAGATAATGTATGGGTTCAACTTGCCATCCGTATCACCCGGTGAGCAGGCCACCAGCTCCTTCACGCCCGCCACCTTCGCCAGCGTAAGGGTCATCAGGGCAGTGGACGCCAGAGGAGCGGCACCGCCGGGAATGTAGGCACCCACGCGGTCGAACGGTACAAACATTTCGCCGAGCATGCCCCCCTTCGGCGTGGCCATTTTCCAATCATCGCGCAGACCGTTCTTCGAAAAGGCCACGATGCGCTTGTGCGCCTCCTGCGCCGCCTTCTTGAAATCCGGATCGACCGCCTTTTTCGCTTCGGCGATTTCTTCCGGCGATACGCGAATACGGCGCGTTGAAATATTCGATCCATCGAAACGGCGCGCGCATTCGATCACGGCCTTGTCGCCAAACTCGCGGATATCCGCCAGCACGGTCGCGGCCACCTGCATCGCCGTCTCCTCCACCGCCGGACGCAGCAGGAAGCTTTCAACCTTCTTGTATTTCTTGTCCGTGCCCCACTTGGCCATGGGTGCCAAATTCTTGCTCATATCAAACTCCTCCACTTCCAAAGGCAGGAAAACCTACCCTGCAAACGCTCAGGTTTCAAATTTCAAATTCTAGGTTTCAGCATCATTTCCCAATGCAAAACCGCGAGAAAATATTGTCCAGCAAATCTTCGTGATACTCCCGCCCCGTCACTTGTCCGATAAATTCCAGGGCCGACCGCAGGTGCTCGGCGGCAAGCACGGCGTTTTCCTCGACGTTTTCGTTCAGGTACTCACGCGCCTGCCGCGCCTCCTTGTGCGACCGAATCAAGAGATTGCGGTGGCGCTCGGAAATCACCGCATGCGGCGGGGCGTGCAGATCAGCCCCTTCCTCCAAGGCATCGGCCATCGCCCGCTTGAGTTCTTCCACTCCAACGCCATTCACCAGGCTCGCTTCGATGCCCTGAACGCCGACAACCTCCTTGCCCTGGTCGATCTTATTCAAAACGACCACGCTCTTGGTCGGATCCAGTTTATCGAGCCGCACGCGATCCTCTTCGTGCAACAGTTGCGAGGCATCAATTAGATAGACGGCCAGATGCGCCTCCCTGCTGTGCGCCTCCGCACGGCGGACACCCTCGGCCTCGATCTCGCAGTCGGTTTCGCGCAGCCCGGCGGTATCGACAATGCGCAACGGGATGCCATCGAGCACATAGCCCTCCTCCAGTGTATCGCGCGTCGTCCCCGCCGTGCTCGAAACAATCGCGCGGTCAAAACCGAGCAATGCGTTGAGTAGCGTCGACTTTCCAGCATTGGGGCGGCCCAGAATCACCACGCGCGCACCCTCGCGCAACAGACGGCCTTCGTCCCAGGTGTCGAGCAACTTGTCCAAGGTCCGGAAGGTGGTATCCAGCAGATCGGCGATTCCGGAAAACACTTCATCCGGCAGTTCGTCCTCCACAAAATCGAGCGTCGTTTCGAGATTGGCGGCCACTTCGAGAAAGGCTTCGTAGATGGCGTCGAATTGCTTGCTCAGCCTGCCTTCCATCTGTTCCATGGCGGCTGCGGCCGCACGGTCGGAACGTGCGCGGATCAGGTCGAAGATCCCTTCCGCCTGCACAAGATCGATGCGGCCGTTCAGGAAAGCGCGCTTGGTAAATTCGCCCGGCTCGGCCATGCGCGCGCCAGCGTCGAGCGCACGGCGCAGGATACGGCGCATCCCGACGGCTCCTCCGTGTCCTTGGATCTCAACCACATCCTCGCAGGTGTAGCTCTTCGGCGCGCGCATCACCAAAGCCAGCCCGGTGTCGATCTCCGATCCATCCTCCGAGACCACCTTGCCGTAGGCAAACGTGCCATGCCCGCGCTCTGAAACCGGGATACCGTCCAGCGCCTGGAAAAGCGCATCGGAGATAGCCCAAACCTTCGGCCCCGAAATGCGGACGATCCCCACCCCTCCCTCGCCGGGCGGCGTCGCAATCGCCGCAATCGTATCTGGATCATAAAGAGACATGCGCGGGATAATAGCCGTTTCGACCTATTGGAAAAGCAGAAACGACCTTGGCACGGGAATATCCCAACAAATCATTTTGCTTTCGATCACAGGCTCCATATAGTCGGCGGGCATGGTGCATTATATCCACAACATTAATCCGATCGTGTTCCAGCTGGGCGGGCCGCTGGCGGTGCGCTGGTACGGACTCTCCTATCTGCTGGGCTTCATTGCGGCCATCCTGCTGCTGCGTCGCTGGTCGAAAAAGGGCGAGTTCCAAGTGCCCGTGGCCGAAGTGAGCAACTTTGTGGTCATGCTGGCCTTCTTCGGGGTCTTCATCGGCGGGCGGCTGGGCTATGTCCTGCTCTACGGTTTCGACTCGTTCCTGAAAGACCCGCTCTATGCCTTGCGGGTTTGGGAAGGCGGCATGGCCAGCCACGGCGGACTCGTTGGCGTGATCCTCTTCATATTCTGGTATGCCAAAAAACATAACCACTCGTTCTGGAACCTGACCGACAACATGGCCTGCACGGCATCGCTGGGATTTGCGTTTGGGCGGCTCGCCAACTTTATCAACGGCGAGCTATGGGGGCGTGTCACCAACGTTAAATGGGGCATGGTTTTCCCGCAAGAGCTCGGCCTCCACCATGGCCAATACGATCTGCCCATGATTGAAAAAATGGTCGAGGCCGGCGAACTGCTGCCGCGCCACCCGTCGCAGCTCTACCAAGCGTTCGGCGAAGGTTTCCTCGTTTTCGGAATCATACTGCTGCTGCGCCGCACGGCGTGGGGCAAACGCTCCGGCGCATTGAGCGCCTGCTACCTTGTGCTCTATGCCCTCGCCCGCATCGGCATGGAATTCTTCCGCGAACCCGACAGCACCGTCTACCTTGGCTGGCGCACCAAAGGACAATTCTATTCCCTCCTCATGATCCTCGGCGCCGCCGTCATTGCCTGGAAAATGAAACTATCACAGGCACTAAGCACAAGAAACTAGGCACCAAGAACCAAGGACTGAGTTCATGAAAAAACAATACAAGGCACTCTCACTACTTTCCGGCGGGCTCGACAGCCAACTCGCGATTTGCGTGCTGCTCGAACAGGGAATCCATGTGGAGGCCATCACCTACCGCAGCCCCTTCTTCGGCACCGAAAAAGGTGAACAGGCCGCAAAAGCCCTTGGTGTGAAGCACCACATTATCGACTTTACCGAAGACATCCTCGAACAGGTTCAACGCCCGGCGCACGGCCTCGGGAAGGCGATGAACCCTTGCATCGACTGCCATACCCACATGATTATGCGCGCGGGCGAGCTACTTGAAAAATGGGGATTCGACTTTATCGCCACCGGCGAAGTGCTCGCGCAGCGGCCGATGTCGCAGAACAAGCAGAGCCTCGGCGTGGTGGCGCGTTGCTCGAAATACGAAGACCTGCTGGTGCGTCCGCTCTGCGCCTCCCTGATCGAACCCACCAAGCCCATCCGCGAAGGCTGGCTTGACGTCTCCAGGCTACCCGCCTTCTCCGGCCGCAATCGCACGCCGCAGATGAAGCTTGCGGAGCAGTTTGGCCTGAAGGACTATCCCGCCCCCGCCGGCGGATGCCTGCTCACCGAAAAGCGCTTTGGAAACAAGCTCAAGGATCTGCTCGACCATGAGGGACCGGATGCCGACCGCACCAACGTCTGGCTGCTGAAGATCGGTCGCCACCTGCGGCTGGCCGACGACATCAAGGTTATCGTCGGCTCCGACGAGGCCGACAACAACTTGCTCGAAGCCAAGGCGCACCCCGAAGACCTACGCATCATCTGCCCCGACGTTCCGACCCCGACGGTCATTGCGCCATCGACGATCAGCGAAGAACAGCTCCAAACCGCCGCTGAAATTTGCGCGCGCTATGCCAAAACGCCCGCCGGCGAACCGGTCGAGGTGCAGGTCACCAAAGGTTCCGAGTCGCGCACTATCAGCGTGGTTCCAATGCATCCGGACGATGTCGTTCAGTTTATGGTTGTGAGTTGAACAACAGAATCGGGCTGATATTGATTTCAAAGAACTGTCAATCCACAACGCCTTCGGTGCTTTCGCAGCTTCCAATCGCGGTGCTTCTGATTCCAAAGAACTGTCAATCCACAACAAGCTCGGA
>DAOVNC010000303.1 GCA_030630445.1 Kiritimatiellales bacterium
AATACGCAATACGCAATACGCAATACGCAATACGCAATACGCAATACGCAATACGCAATACGCAATACGCAATACGCAATACGCAATACGCAATACGCAATACGCATTACGCATTACGCAATACGCATTACGCATTACGCCTCGGCTTTCTTTTTCTTCACGTTGCGCAGGCTGGTCTGGGCAATCATCAGCAGGTTGCTGGTGGTCCAGTAGAGGACGAGGCCCGACGGCATCTTGTAGAAGAAGAACAGCATCATGATCGGCATCATGAACATCATCATTTTCTGCTGTTGCTGCTGCTCCGGGGTGGTGGCGGCCGTTGGGGTCATCTTTTGTTGCCAGATCATCGAGGCCGACATGACGATCGGGAGAATATTGAGCGACCCAATGAATGGAACCTGTCCGGCAAAGAGGTTTTCAGCCGTGCTTAGGTCGGCAATCCACAAGAAGCCGGCATAGCGCAGTTCGATGGCGTTGCGCAGCACGGTGAAGAGCGCGATGAAGACTGGAATCTGAACGAACATCGGTAGGCAGCCGCCCATTGGATTGACCTTCTTCTCCTTGTAGAGCTTCATGGTTTCCTGCTGCAGCTTCTGCGGGTTGCTCTTGCTATATTTGGCCTGCAATGCCTTGATCTCCGGCTGGATCTCCTGCATGCGCCTCATGCTTTCCGTGCTCTTGTGTGTCAACGGCCAGAACAGAACCCGGATCAACACGGTCAGCAGAATGATGGCAATGCCATAGCTCGGAATGACGGCATGGCACTTGTTCAGCGTCCAAAGCAGAAACTTGCGCGCGGGTTCCATCATCCAGTTCATGAAGGAAAACGCGCCAATGGTTTCGAATTCCATCACCTTTTCCATGGCGTAGCCGGAATCCTGGAGAACTGAATATTTCTTTGGTCCAATGTAGTAGCTGTATGCCACTTCATGGTTGGATCCTGCCGCGACCACTTCCGGTTTAAACTCGAGTACGGCGGCCACGTTTCTGGGGATGATCCCTTTGCCCTCGGTTTCGCGCGTGGACAGGACGGCCATGGTGGCGATGGGTTCTTCCGGGCGCAGGATCTGGGTGAAGAACTTGTTTTTCGCGGAAACCCAGTCGACTTTGACGCCGTTCATGTCGGGCGGAACCATGTCGATGGAGAGGGGCTTTGCCTTTCCATACAACTTATGCAGCTTGCGGCCCCAAAAGTTGATGCCGCCGGCCGGGGTGTAGGAATCGACGCCAAGGATGCTGACGCCTCGCATGGCTTTCATGTCAGCCGGGTTTTTCATGAAGCCGGTCAGGATGCGGATGCCGGGTAGGTTCCATGGGGTGGCGCCGGAATTGATGAAGCGGTCGTTGACGGTAAGCAGATAGTCATCGCCGATGGTGATGGTGCGCTGGAAGGCGGTGCCGTCTTTCCATGCCTTGGAAAAGACCACGGATTTTCCATCCTCGGAGGTTTGGATATTCACGGATTCCTTCGCACCGATGCCCGCGAGGCCTTCGTAGGCGAGGGCGGTGGAATCGGAAAAGTCGAGCACGACGGGCGGGCTGTCCTTCTCGTTCAGTTCGGGGTAGAGGATTTCCCCGTCTTCATCTTTGGCAATCAACGTGGCCGACTTGATGCCGCCGCCGATCGACGTGAACTCCAGCTTGATCTTTTCGTTTTCGAGGATCGCGAGAACTTCCTCGGCCGGGGGCGTCGCCACTTCGGGCACTTCGGCCTTCACCGCTTCAACGGCTTGTTCGAGGGGCGCGGCCTCGGTGGCTCCGGGTGCTTCCGCCGGGGCTTCGCTCGCCGGTTGTTCGATGGGCGCCTTTACCTTGGCCGGATATTTCGGGGCAATGAAAGTCCGGTCGATGAAGATCCACAGGGGGATCGTTAGTACGAGCAATACGATGGGTATCAAATCTTTTTTATTCATCTGTTTTCTCTCTTCGCAATTTGTTTTTCCGTCCGGGAACGGGGTCGTGCCCGCCCGGATGGAGCGGGTGGCATTTACAGATTCTTTTGAGTCCGAGCCAAAGACCGAAGACCATACCATGTTGTTGCAGGGCATCAATGCAATAGTTCGAGCAGGTGGGGTGGAAGCGGCACCGCTGCCCCAGCCAGGGGCTGACCGCCTTCTGGTACAACCGAACCAGTAAAATCAACGCTTTCGCCGGTAGTGATGTAATCAGGGTCCGCATGCGTTTATGGGCATAATAATTGAGTGGCAGAATGATTTCCTATCTGCTGTCTTTAGTTATTTTGCCAAATACTTCGCTTTCGCTTTTTTAAGGTTTTCGTCGCTAATGAGTTCGGCGCGCCGGGCGAGTTTTAGCATCTCGCGGAGGATGTCGTTCCAGTCGGCGCCGAGGATGGAGCGGCGGCCGATGAGCAGGACATCGAAGTCGCCCGAAAAGTAGGGGCGGAGGTTGCGGTAGGCTTCGCGCAGGCGGCGTCGTGCGCGGTTGCGCTGGTTGGCGCGGAGGCTTACCTTCTTGCTGGTGACGACCCCCAAACGCAACGAAGCATCGGCACCGCTTCTGCGCCAGAGAACCATGTAGCGGCCCACCCAGCGTTTGTTCTGCGCGAATGTTTCCTGGAAAAGCGACGATTTGACCAGCCGATGCGCGGCCGATAAACGCCGATCAAGCCCGCTCTTTTGAAGCGGGCTTGAGTCGATGGAACGGTCCGACTCCCTCTGGTGGGGCTCCGGCATGTTGGGTTCCCGGTTATACGGCCGTCAGGCTCTTGCGACCCTTCTGGCGACGGCGTTTAAGGATGGCGCGGCCATCTGCGGTAGCCATGCGGCTGCGGAAACCGCATTTGCGGGCGCGTTTGATCTTGGATGGGTTGTATGTGCGTTTCATCTCTAAATTTCCTATCTTGTCCTAAAAAGCAGGCTAAACTACCAACAAATTGTGCGTTGTCAAACCCTATATGCGTCGAAAACAAGGGCCCGCTTTGAACCCGTCTATACGGTGAAGTCGTTGGCGGGCGGGTTTTATCCGATAAAAAGCTTGCGGCGGCCCAGTTTGTTCAGTACATTTTGAACATTATGAATGGTGTATTGGAAGCCCGTCCCGCGCTTGGCGAACTGGAGCGCGAGGTGATCGAACTGTTCGTGCGCATGGCCGATGTGTTGAGCCTGCCGCGTTCAGTGGGGGAGATCTATGGCCTGCTCTTTATTGCCTCCGACCCGCTGTGTCTCGACGATTGCCGCATCCGGCTAAACATCAGCAAGGGGTCGACCAGCCAGGGACTAAAAATCCTGCGCTCGTTCGGGGCCATCCGCACCGTGTACATTCCGGGCGACCGCAAGGATTACTATGTGGCGGAAACCTCGCTGCGCAAGATCGCATCCGGGTTTGCCGGGGAGCAGATCCAACCGCATGTCCATAGCGGCAAAGAGCGGATTGCACGGATACGGGAGATTCTGGATCAGTATTCGGGCGATGACCGGGAGCTTCTCGACGAGAAGATCGAGCATTTGGAAAACTGGCAAAAGCGGGCGAGCAAGGCGCTTCCGCTCATCCTTAAATTGATTGGTGGCTAGGGCGCATGGAAACCACTCCACAATTTGAAACGGGCGAGCACTGGTATTGCGTACGCTCGAAGCCTAAGAAAGAACGGATGGCCGCCGGTAGTCTGGAGTCGCTCCATGGCTTGGAGGTATTCTGTCCGCAGATCCGCTTCCAGCGCAAAACCGTGCGCGGGCCGGTCTGGTTCCAGGAGGCGATGTTCCCCGGCTATCTCTTTGCCCGCTTCGACCTCTTCGAGATGAAGCGCATGGTTTCCTACGCCCCCGGCGTGCTCAACATTCCGACTTTCGACGAAAAGTTTATTCCCGTTCCGGGTGCCGTGATCGAAGCGCTCCGGAAGGATCTCGATGCCGAGAGCGTGGCCGAGGCGGTTGCCCCGCTGGAGGTCGGCGAGGAAACCACGATTTTGGAAGGCTCGATGCGGGGCCTGAAAGTGAAAGTGATCAAACTCATGCCGGCGCAGGAGCGCGTGGCGGTCTTGATGGAGCTGATGGGAACCCTGGTCGAGGCCGAGTTCCCGTCCGATGCGCTGGAGCATCGGATGAAACACCCCATGGCGGCAGAGGAATAGAGCCGCAAGACCGAATATCCAATGTTGGATGTTCCCTACATTTTAGCGAAGTACGGAAGGTTTTGGCCGACGGGCCAATCGACCAAGGGCGGCAGCCTGCCCGCAAGAAGCGCCGCTTCTTGCGGGAAATACTAAATACGAAGTTCTAAATTCTAAACAAACTCCAATGTTCGGAAATTCAAAGGCCGGAAACAGGCGGTTTTGAAGTTTTCAATTTGTGGTTTTGAGTAACTACTCAGGTTGCTTCACGTACGGGATTTTTCGGAGGAAGAAAAACGTTTTTTAACCTGGACCGGAAACAGGGGATCGCATATGGATAGGGCATGTCGAAGGCCAAACCCAAAACCAAAGAAGCGGAGTCT
>DAOVNC010000004.1 GCA_030630445.1 Kiritimatiellales bacterium
CCCCGTAGAATCCGACCGGGGCTGGCACCTCCTACCCGAAAACGGTGGATTTTCGATGCAAATGCCGCCGAAACCGAAAAGTTGAAATGTTCGCAGAGAATCTTTTCAGGAAAACCCGGAAGGTCGAGGGGTTTTGCAAACAGCTCAATAGTCTATCCTTTTTCATTCTACTTCTCCTTTTGTTTCATACTACCGCACATCTTCCACCCTTCCTGAGTGAATCGAGTGCTGTTCATGTGTATGTGTCTATACCCATGGTGGAAGGGAGACCATAAATAAAAAGTAAAAAAATAAAATTTGTCCAAATATGAACATGCGGGGGGTTTGTGCCCCCTCTTATGGCGGGTTGTTTTTGGGGTATGTAGTGGCGGCTCTCTAATACCATCGACTAAAACTTCTCGGTATAAAGAATGAGCGTCTCGCTCGTTCAGGCAAGCGGGACGCTTGCTCTACTTTCAAAATCTAACCTATTCATGCCGCCGTCGGCGGCACCCCATATGCGGTGGATGAGTAGGGATGACAACGGTACCGCGCTCACCGGCCGTGTGGACGAGTTCGGGCAGATCGACATTCTCATCAACAATGCCATCATGATCCTGCGGGCTCCGACCGGGGCATTTGCCTAGGTAGTTTTTCCGCCTTTTCCTGCGTTTCAATGAGAAACTATCGAAGGGGATCTGGTAGAGAAAGCCATGGAACAAAAAAGATATCCAAGTTCAAGACAGCATGCCAATGGCCTCAAGCTGCCTTGAACCTGATTTGCGATTACAGTGCTTCCACGCGGAAGAATTCAACCGGGTTGGGAGAGGGCAACTGAACGGTGGCGTTGCCATTCGTAGTTGTCGTAATAATCGTGGCCAGCGACAACTACATTTACCAGCAAACGAGCTATTCTTCCGGCACCGCTTCCCTCACGTTGTTCGGGTAAGCGGTTGCTACACCATGGGGATGCTGTTTTGTGTGTAGAGAACGTTTACCCGCAGCGCAGCAAGGAAAACGTTGCCCGCCAGCAGCAGGTACCTATATGTAGAGAGGAAATATTTGCGTATAATAGATAGGTTTGAGACCTCGCTATTCGGCAGGATGGATAGCACGTTGAATTCATTATCAGGCGGGTCATTCCCGAATCCAGAGGATACGATAGAAGCGTGTGGGATGGATGCCGAAATCCGGGTCGGGAAGGGATTCGGTTGGCTGGGTGGCGGTTCGCTCTTCGAGCAGCTGCCAGGCGGCCTCCACCAGATTGCTGCAGGTTTCGATGCGGTATAGATCGCCGGGAATGGCGGGCCAGGCAATATAGCCCTCTTCAATCTGCACATCTCCCGGCTTGAAGGGGGCGATTACGGTGATGGTGAAGGTCTCTTCATCGCTCATGGGCGGGGTGCCGTTGTCCGTTGCAATGATGCTTAGTGTTACCACTGCCGGGCCGTCTTGGTTCTGTGGAGTCCAGTGGAATTGCCCCGTATGCAGATCAACCAAAGCGGCCTCGGGAGCCTGCGCCCCGAGCGTGTAGGTGATTCCCTGGGCAGGGATGTCCGGGTCGACCGTTTGGCAGGCAAAATTGACCTCCTCGCCGGCATTCACCACATAGTCGACGAGGCCATCGGGGCCTCCCTTCACGTAGTCGGCGCTAAGCGCAAGATCAAGGCCGAGGTCGCTGCTGGTTGCGCTGTGCTGGTGGACCTCTACCGCGAGGGTGTTGGTGCCGATGATCAGGGCCGCTGCATCCAGAATATGCGGATGAGGTGTGGTTTCGTCATCACCGCCTACGCCGTCGGTGGCGAATGTAAGGCGATCGACCCCTCCGGTTGGCATATTGTCGCGTGCCACTTCGGTGCCGTTGAGATAGACAATGGCGCCATCGTCTCGAATCAATTCCAGCGTCAAGTCGGATAGCGCACCCGAGGTATCGTAAACCTGCCGCGTGAGCTGGAAGGCATTCATGAGAAAGAATGATTCTATAACAGATTCACTTGCGTGTTTATCAAATGCAAGCGTGACGTCGGAACCGTCCGATACGAGGGTTGTACTGAAGGTGGTGACAAGGGGAAGGGCAATGTTACCGCTTGAAATATCAATATCCGGTGTCGTCAGTGCGCCCCGGGCATCGGTGGTTGTCACGTCGAACCATCCGGTTTGATTTAAGGTATCATGGTGATACGACTTCCAGGCATAGGATCCCGGTGGCAATCCACCGAGGGTCAGGGTCAGAGGGTTGCCGACGACCCGTCGGTCCGTGCCGATCCAGTCCCGCATCAGATCCGGTGTGTCCGAGCCGCTGCTGCCGCGGTCATACATCTGGGCGGCGGCATTGACGGCTCCGGGCACCCATTGTGCATTCAGCGTGACCCAGGTTCCAAAGGCATTGAATGTTTGCGCAGTAAAGGATGCAACCTGCTCGTGGTCGGCGGTATAGGCCTGATAGCCCTCTTGCACCGGGGTTGTGGCCTGCCCAAAATCGATCCAGAGCGCATCGTTGTTGGTGACTCCTGCTGTAAACGTGTGCCGGAAATAGGTGGTTGGATATTTGTTTCCCGAGTCCGGGCCATAGCTGAGCGTCGTGGCGACCGAGTCGCCGTAGCCGAGCCGGGCCGGGCCGCTCGCCCAGCTTGAGTCGTCGAATTGCGGTGCCGTCCAGTTTGTGCCCTGCTCGCTACCGTCGTCGAGATAGCGCCAGATTGATCCGAAGGGAACGAGGGGGATCGTGTTGGTGGATAGAACATGGCTGCCGCGGAAAAGGTCGGGCGGCACATTGACTTCGCGCACGGTAATATGAAGGGTTCGGGTTGCACTTAAATTCGGAATTCCATTGTCGGTGGCCATCACATCGAGGCTGATTGCTCCGGGGCCATCGTCTTCGCCGGGAGTCCATGTGAGCAGGCCGCTCGGCGAGATGGCCGCACCGTCGGGAACCGTGCCCTGCAATTGGAAGCTAAGCTGTTGGCCGCTGTCGGGGTCGGTTGCTTCAATCTGGAGTTCCAGCGCAACCCCTTCATCGGTGAAAACAGGCTCGGGCTGGGGTAGGATTGGATATTGATTGGGGTCGTTGTTGGCGGGGTCGGGGCCGCTACCGGGGGTTCCGTGGCTGGTGGCCGATGCATACCAGTTGTGCCAATCGTTGCCGTATGCATGATAATCGAGGCGTTCAAGTGATGCGCCCTCGCCGTCTGCCGCCAGCGGCCAGGGGGAAGAGTCTCCATAATCAATACGATCCACGACGATATACGGGACATAGCCGTCCAGTTCCGGGGATCCGGGCCTGCGCAGGCGCACCGATTCGCCGGCGTTGTCGAGTTTTCCTTCCCAAGGGCCGAAGATTGCAACGTCAGGCGGAATGTCGTAGGCAGCGCGTAGTGAAGCGGGATCGGCCTCTGTTAGCAGTATCCGCCCGTAGGCAGGAATGCTGACCCCTTCCGGGAACAGGTATGAGATGGCCGAGGTTAGTTTCCAGCTATTGGTGGGATAGTCTGGGTCATAGAGTGCAACGCGGTCGGCGGTGATATTGACCAGCTCGATATATTCCGGTTTCCCGTCGGCGGGATGATACAGGATTTCGTCGATGACCACGGGGCCCACAACCGGGTAGGCGTTGCTGGCCGCAGCGGTGGCGGCGCTGAGCGCCGTAAAGGTTGGTGTGCCATCCCAGCGGAGATACCTCCCGAAGGGGACATCCTGTGCCGCCGCGCTAAAATCCTTGTAGGCGATCACGCGTATGACATTGGTGCCCACCGCTTCGGTCAAGGCAACCTCTTCGCCGAGTTCGCTGAATGAAAAGGCGGTGGGTCCAGTCCCGAAATCGTTCTGGTCGAACAGGGCAAATTCGCCGGGTGCAAGTGGAGCGTGGGCGGGGATTATGTATTTGAAAGGGTCGTTGAGCTGATCACTGAGAAACCATCCAGCAAGGTCGACCGTGTTTGTTCCTGTGTTTAGCAACTCAACCCAATCAAGCCCCGTATCGGAATGGCTCATCAACTCGTTGATCACGATATCCGGGCAATCGTCGTCCCGTCCCGGTGATCCGTGATACAAACAGCTTGCGGCCCAGTGTGCGGAATCGTCGGGAGACACGTTTGGGTTTGTTCGCTGCAGCGATGCTCCGCGCCCGTCGGCCCGGCCGGGCCAGGCTCCACTATCACGATAGGTAAAGTTTTGGATTGGATTTCCTTCACGGTCGAGCAGGCGGATGTTTTCCCCGTCATTGGCGAGGCCGCCAGACCAGGTTCCCGCCACGGAAATAGGCGAATGGGAGTAGGGGGACGTGGCATTCTGGTATCGGTTACTGAATGCCGTTGCATCTTCAACCACGACCGCATATTCCCCCGGCTCAAGCAGCATCTCGCCAAACGTATATTCCACGGCGGTAGAAAGCTGGACTCCATCGAGCGCAATTCTTGTGGATCCAATATTTTGAAGCTCGATGAACTCGTAGTCATCCGATCCGATCGGATTGTAGTGAATTTCGGAGACCGCAAGATTTCCGGCACGGGCCACTTCGGTGTCGACGAAAAACCGGGCCTCGTGCAGGGCGGACCATTCCGTGCCATTGAGGAGGCGGGCCTTGACCGTGGTCGGGTTGTGGGTGAAGAAAATCGGAACGTCGGCATGGTATTCGGCATGGGGATTTATGGTGCCGCCCGGTTGGCGGGGGTCTGTGCCGTCCAGCGTATAGATAATCGACCCTGCGCCTGCGGTCATGAGCAGTCCAAACGAGGACGAAACCTCTCCGCCGTTTTGGTTAAACTCAGGCGGATCAATATCCGGATAAAGATTTTCAGCCCGCAGCACATTGATGAGGGCGTAGGCGTTGTCGGTGTCGTGGATGGCGGGAATATAGTTGCTGATAACGTTGTCGCGTTCGACGACCCACGAATCCTCGCGGGTAAAATAGGGGTCGGGCTCGTGCGGGGCGGGCGGATAGAGGTTATGGGTAATGTCGTCAAGCGGATAGGGCTGACCTACGGAACTTCCGTAAGGGGTGCTGGTTTGCGTGTCGCCCCAGCGGGCGGATTCGGCAACAATGGCCTTGTCGATTTCATCCGCGACGGCGCGGTAGCGCTCTTGGGAGGCCGCGATGCCGAGTGCGCCGTCGTGGAAACAGTGTTTATAAACACGATCGGCAAAGAGCAGGCGAAAATCGGTACTCATGCGCATCTTTTGAAAGACCGCGCCGACACCACTCGTACTGTCAATGCGGGAGGCGGCGCGTCCGTGGTAATCAAGCACGATTTCCTGATCCCATGCAAAGAAACGGTACCGGCCATCGCCACTGATCGGGTTGGCGGCGGCATAGCCGTTGTGGGACGGCCAGTCTTCGGCATCCCCGTAAAAATGGAGCAGCATATAATCAGCAAAATTTTCCACCTCGAGGTAGTTTTGGATTTGAACATATCCGGGCAGGGTGGAGGGGTCGATGGCCATCATCGCGTTCCAGTGCGCACCCGGTGTGCTAAAGTCTGTGTTGACTTCCCAGTCCTCTGGTTGACCGCCCAGATGATCCGCGAAAAACTCAGGAGCCAGGCGTTCCGTCAGGTTGTGGAT
Source organism: Kiritimatiellales bacterium (assembly GCA_030630445.1). Taxonomy (GTDB): domain Bacteria; phylum Verrucomicrobiota; class Kiritimatiellia; order Kiritimatiellales; family Pontiellaceae; genus Pontiella. The sequence continues at coordinate 5,539 of DAOVNC010000004.1, forward strand.
CCCGAAGTAGAGACCATTGACGTAGAGATGCGCGAAGTTGCCGTGGCTGGACGGTTGCTTCATATCGCGTAGGCTGTCTTTCATCCAGACATCCCGGATATACATGGAGTCGTTGGGACGGTAGCGGCTGCTGGTCCACGACACGAGCCCCCACGAATCCGTGAAGCAGGCCCGCAAGACCAGCTGGTTGAATTGGGTGACGGACGAGTCGTCGAATAACGGATAGCGCAGTTCGGCGGGTCCGTATTCCGTGGTGAAAGTTAGACGCAAAGAGTGTTTCTGCATGCGGTAGGGGCGACGACTGGAGTTGCCGTGAACTTCGATTTTACAATTATACTGGAAGCCCTTGGCGCCATCGGGGTGAATATACTCGACCGAGCATTCCCGTTCCCAGCGGCTGCGAGGATTGGCGTATATCCCCGTGTCGCTATCGATAAAATCATCCGGTAGCATCGCGATGGAGACACTGGGGATATCCAACAGGGCATCGCGAATGGAATGGTTCGGCTGCGTGTTGTCGACCACGCGGGGATCCATTTCGTAGTCGGACGGCACGATACCATCCACTTCGGAGTCATAGCCCCAGTCGCTGGGCCAGCCGGGTGGATGGGTCGGTTGATGCGCGACGTGGTCAACAAAGATATAGGTATGTGTGTCAACATCGGTCGCGAGCCAGCCACTTTTGTAGGCGATGGCACGTAGCGGGGTTGAGTTGGTGATGGTGACGGGGCCCGTGTAGAGCATGCCGACCGTTTCCGACGGCTTGGTGCCGTCGGTGGTATAGCGGATGGTGGCCCCCGGCGTTGAACTGGTGATCACGACATCGACCGGAGCATCATAGAATCCCCGGTCAATCGAAAAATTCGTATCCTTGACGACCCCCAGATAGCCGCTGCCGTTCGCCGTTCCCGGAGTGGGCGCGGAAAAGAAACGCAGAGTGCTGTCTGAGGTCTGGATGCCATAGGAGATGTCGGTGAACTGTTCGGGATAGGAGGGGGTGAATGCATCTTCGATGGGGGTACCGCCGGGCTGCACAAGGGCCAGATAGCTACCCTTGCGATCCAGTTTGAAATTTGTATGCAGGTAGCCCAGCGGGTCGGTCAGATCCCTGCCCGAGGCGATGACAACCAGATATTCGCCTGCGGGAAGCAGGCCTGCGGGAAAGGTCCATTTCGTAGGGAAGTCCGGCTCGTCAGTGAGATGATACCCCGAGAGGTCGACACTGCCCGGGCCGTTGTTTAAAATCTCGATCCAATCCTCGCGTTCCCCGTAGCCGTCTTGAAGACCGGTCGAGTTGGATGCCAGAACCTCGTTGATAACAAGCTCTCCCCGGGAAGAGGACACCGCCCAGACCAGCAAGAGGGCACAATAATATTTGATGTGGATGGCAGTCATTTTTCTCGGATGGGTTGGCCGATAGCACGGCAATCATTCTGTTCATAATTATTCTGTAAAAACCCTACGCCGCAAAGCACCGCCCCGCAGGTGCGGGGCGGTCTCTACATCTTGGCTGGCGATTCTCAATATTTATCCGCCCAACCTAATTCCCGTAGCGCACCTTCAGGCGGTAGAATCCCTGGGGGCTCGCCTCGGTCGGTTCTAGCGTGAGCAGGGCGGGGTCGCCGCCGTCGGTTCCGAGGGCGTAGCCGGCGGCGATATCATTTGGCAATCCGGCGGCGCGGACGGTGGCGATTTCGATCCATGCGCCGAGAAGGTCGGGCGCGGTTTCCATGATCCATTCGACATCCGTGCGCGGGGGCAGGTGGTGGAACGAGAAGCGATCGCTCGAAATGGTCGGGAAGGGATGGTCCAGCGGATCGGTGGGATCGCCTCCGAGCGCATATTCGAGCAGGTCTTCGAGGCCATCGCCGTCCGAGTCGTCATCGAAGGCCCCGCCGCCAATGCCGAACCCGGACTGCCAATCGGCAAAGTCTTCTTTGGGGTCGTCAAACACGCCGAGCACTCTGGTCGAGAAGGTGCGAAAGGTTGGATAGGTGCCGCTGAACCAGAGTACATGCCGGGCGCGGCCGTGGTTTTCGGGGACGATCGGGCGCAGGTTGTCGGTAAAGGAGTTGGTGGTGACTGGCTGCCATGTGAAGGTCAGCCCGCCATCGGCGGTGAAGCCGCGCCAGATTTCGTAGCGTTCGTTCGGGCCGAGCGGAACGTTGCCGATGTCGATATCGCCGAGTTCGAACGGGTTGGCGGCGTTCGATGCGATGTAGACGACGCGTGGATCTTCGGGGTCGATCGTCATGCCCCCTCCGTAGTCGTTTTCGTAGTCGTAGAGTCCGCGGCCGGCTTGGGCAATGAAGCGGCGCTGCCACTTGGTGCCGGTCCAGCGGGCATAATAGTAGTAGATGCGGCTGTCGTCCCGGCTGCTACTGGTGTCAAGCTGAACCTGGAAGACGCAGACCGGGTGGCCGTCGGTGCCGTAGCAGATGTCCCATGTCCATGCGCGGCCGGAGGGGATCCAGTCATCAGGGCCTTCGCCCGCACCCCATGCGGCGGTGGAGTAGGGATAGACCACGCTACCACGCTCGCCGGAATTGTGTTCGAGCGGCAGGTTGGCGAACGATTTCACCAGTGTCCCATCCGTTTTGTTAAAGTTTCCGCCCTGATAGTAGAGGTGGTAGATGGAGTTCGCGATGTTGCGCGGGTGGCCGTCGGTGTAGATTAAGTCGACGCGGTTGCTGTGGTTCGAACAGTAGCGCGGGTAGGGGCGCTGGCTTACCAGCTGCTTGATGAAGTGAACCGGCGTCTCCCAGGTGGCACCGTTGTCCGACGAGCGGGTGATGGTTGGGTTCCAATTGATGCAACGGTGGAAGTTGTATATCCGGTCGGACTCCTCACTCAGCCGGTAGGTATTGGCGTAGGTGGTTAGGGCCGGAGTGGCCTCGGTCTGTTCGGCGTTCCAGTCGGCACTCGAGGATGGTGTCTCCACTTTTGAGGTTCGGTGGAAGAAGTAATGGTTTGAGCCGTGTTTCGAGTAGACTGCCAGTAGGCGCCCATCGGGAAGCACAGTGAGCGATGGATTGTTGTGGTCATCCTGCTGTTGCGAAGATGTCGTGCTGATGATCATGTGATTGGCGGTGCCGGTGGCCGGGTCGTATCGGGTCACACCGTAGCGGCCATCGCTGAGGACATATCCGGAGAAGAGGTAGCCTTGGTGAAAAATCGCGCGTTCGTCGTTGAACCAAGTCCATGCCCCGTTGGGGGCGACCTCCGCTATGCCGGCGGGGGGGGGCGGCACACTGTTGGAATCGGTAGGGTCGGAGCTCTTTGTTACTTCGTGGCCGTCGGGGTAGTTGTCGCCGTCGGTATCTTCATTGAGCGGATCTGTTCCGGTGTCGGAGGGGGAGACGTAGGTGCCGGTGTCGGTTTCCACGCCGTCTTTGAGGTCGTCATCATCGGTGTCGCTGTCCTGCGGATCGGTCCCGCGCTGGAACTCTTCAATATTGGTAAGCCCATCGGGGCCGCCGTCGGAGTCTGCATCTAGGGCAGAGTCGTCAATTCCAACAATCAGGCCGTTGGCCTCTTCCCAAACGTCAGCCATTCCGTCGTTGTCGGTGTCGGCAGCGGCACTGATCGTGCCATTAAGCACAATATTATCGTAGGCATTAATCGCTCCAGAACTGTTGGACGAGGAGAATTGGACGACTCTGAATTCCACGCTTCCGCCTGTGATGGTGGCGAAGGAGGTAAGATCAATATTGGCCGAAGGCTGCGCTATGCCGGGGCCTTGGGGAACATGGGTTGTGACCGATGCCAGATCAATGCTTGCGAATGCGCCGCCATTCACACTGGCGAACACGCGATAGCCGAAGGTCGCGCCAGTGAGAGCGGGCGTGGCGTTATTCATCCCGATTAGCCAATCAAAGGTTAGGCTGCTCAGATCCAGCTGCTTTCCTGCACCCATCGTCACCGTAAAGCCCCAATAGTCGTTCGCCGCACCATCAGCACCGCTTCCCGGGTCGGAAGCTAGGTCGGTTGCCGCATTGGAAACCAGCTTGTAGGTTCCAGAGAAAATAACTCCAAACGAATCGCGCACCGATCCTGAAAGCCCTCCGCTGAGACCCTCAAAACTCATCAGCGAAGCGCTCAGGTCAGCAGCAACAGATGCGGGGGGGGTATTCGGTGCATCCGCATATTCCAAGCCATCGATGTAGGTGGCGAGCACATCCGCCGATGCTCCAGATGCCAGACCCATTGCTGCAACCAAGACGAGAATTAATCCATACTTTTTCATGTTATCCCTCTCTACTCCGTACCCTCAACCCATCCGGTTGAATCGGGTATGCGGTCATGTGCGTATCTATACCTATCCGGGGGAGAGGGGGCAATCGCTCAAAATTAAAAAGTTTCAAATTGTTCGAATATGAACATGCGGGTTCCGGTCCCCGCTGGAGGAGGGGCATATGAACCTAAAAACCCGAAATGGATGAACCGCTAATGGACTCGAATAGACGCTAAGAAGCGAAGATTTCCCCCCTGTAATATTCCCCTCTGCTACATGTATCCGTAATAAAATTTGCCCCTAAAAATATATAGTATACTATATCTGGAGTTTGGTCTTTCGCTAGTTCCACATGGACAGACCGCCCATGATCCTCGTTTATTTTAGTGCTTTACAGGTGCCCATATATCTAGCATATACGCTAGATACAACCAAAGCAAAGGAGTGCTGCCATGGGATACCCGACCAAAGTCCAGCTCATCGCCCGCAAGAAGGGCGCAGACCAGTACTACGTGAACTTCCCCACCGCCCTTGCCGTGGCGATGGACCTGCAAAAGGGAGAGACCATCGAGTGGTTCGTCGAGGACAAGGCCAACATCATCGCCCACCGACCCAGCGTGCCGCCCAACCCGGTCGCGGTAAAAAAAAACCTTCGCCGCTCTTGAGCCAATGGGAGGCGTTGTGGCTGGCGGTCGCGGACGAGGCGTGCCCCTGCGATTCGTGCAGGGAGCGTTTCCATGCGCACCTGCTCGCCCAGCTGGTCTGCCCGGGGAGGCATACGCTCACCTCGCTGATCACCACCGGCGGAAGGCAGTTCCGCGACTGGACGGCCGACTACTCGCTCTATGCGAAGCAGCGCGTCCATCCCGACGCCCTCTTCCGCCAGGTTCGCCGCGAGATCGAGGAGATGAACCCGCCTTCGCAACCGCTGGTCGTGGCGCTCGACGACACCATCCTGCGCAAGACCGGCAAGAAGATCCCGGGAGCCGCCTACCGCAGGGATCCGCTCGGGCCGGCCTTCCAGACGAACCTGGTCTGGGCGCAACGCATGATCCAGTACTCCGCCGCCGTCCTTGGCCCGAGCGGCGAGGCGCGGATGGTTCCGATCGCCTTCCAGGACGCCTCCACGCCGCGCAAGCCCCGCAAAAACGCGGGGGAAGAAGAAGTCGCGACGTACCGCGAAACCATGAGGCAGCGCAACCTCAACGCGCTGGCCGCCGCAAAGCTGGGCAGCTTGCAGGAAGAACGGGCGCAACCCGGAGAGGATCCGCCCCCGCTGCATGTGGTGGTCGATGGCAGCTACACCAACCGCAGGATGCTCAGGAACCTGCCCCCGGGAACCGTCCTGATCGGTCGCATCCGCAAGGACGCGCACCTCAACGCCAAGCCGGACAACCAGAAGCCGCATGGGCGCAGGCGCATCTACGGAGAGGATCTCCCCACGCCCGAAGAGGTTCGCAAGGACGACCGGATCCCCTGGCGGGAGATCGAGGCCACCGTCGGGGGCAAGCGGCACACGTTCCGGGTGAAGACGCTCGACTGCGTGCGCTGGCGGGCCGCCGGGGAGATGGATATGCGGCTGGTCGTCATCGCCCCCGTCGCCTACGCGAGAAGGCCGAACGGCAGACGCCTCTACCGCCAGCCCGGCTACCTCGTCTGCACCGAACCCGACCTGCCGCTCGAAACCCTGCTGCAGGAATACATCTGGCGCTGGGACATCGAGGTGAACCACCGCGACGAAAAGACCATCCTCGGGGTCGGGCAGGCCCAGGTACGCAACGCGAACTCCGTCGAAAGCGTTCCCGCCGCCGCTGTCGCGGCCTACGCCATGCTCCACATAGCGGCCATGAAAGCCTACGGATGGAGCGGCAAGCCCAACACGATCCCCGCGCCCAAATGGCGCAAGCCGGAGAAGAAAAAACGCGCCTCCACGCAGGATCTCGTCAACGAACTGCGGCGCGAACTCTGGGCGGAATCGATCAACCCGAGGCATTTAACCGACTTCATGAACCGGAACCCCTCAGGCACGAAGCCGGTTAAATGCGAAACCGACCTGTGCAGCGCAATACTCGCAAGCACGGCCTGATCAAACGCGAACCAAACTCCAGATATAGTATACTATATAAAACCTGCCTAAATAGGGGCTAATTGCATCGTTTTATATGGTATACTATATAAAAAAATAATACTCAAGGCGACCGAAGTAGAGGGGTTCTACGCCTGTGGTTTTCAGAAAACATAGGCCCATCGTAGCTGTTTATGGCGATTCATGTGCCAAAGGCACAACACATCTTATACGCAATTAAGCTGAACAGACACGAATGTGAGGCTGACGCGGAGCGGCGGCAGCGAAGCGGCAATTCTAACCACGGAATACACAGAACACACGGAACTGATTCGCCGCGTTTTTCTTCCGTGTATGAATCATTCCCTTCGGTCATTATTTCCGTGTCGGAAATTATCTCGCTTCGCTTGGCGGTGTATTCCGCCAGCGTGAGTCGCGTTCCGCGACAACGCGGTCACGCGATGGTTCATACAATACGAATCAAGTTGATTTCGTATAACATGATCCTCCGTAATCGGTAAGATTACGGTTTACCTCAAGAGCAAGGATTCCAGATTGACGGACAGGGCTCTACCTTAAAAATAGGGAGTGCGACCCGCCTCGGTAATGGGCGTGGGAAGGACGCGTTTGCAGTCGCGATCGAAATAATTGCGAGGTGAAAGCTTCTTGAGGTTTTCAATGTTTTCAAACAGGAATTTGCTCGATGTTCTGTGTGCTATGATTTTTCCGCGTTCATCCGTGACGGTGATTAGATAGCCGTCATACGCTGTGCCTCTCATCGGAGCCGAGGAACGTAGCGCTATTTGCCTCAGCGGAACCTGCTCCCCCCTGAATTCAAACGATCTTTTGTTTTCCTTGGTTGGAATATATGCATCCTTGTGCCGCTCAAGCAGGATATGGCAATTTCCATCCACCTCCTTGCCCACCGCAAAGTATTCAATCGCAAGCTCGTGGCTGTATGTCCGGGCCGTGGTCTGTTTTACCCTTGCGCCAAATGTGTAGTTGAATCTTTTCAAGGGGCGCTGGCTTCCGCTTAGGAAGGGGGAGAGGGGCGGGTTCGAGATTTGCGTGCTTTTCTTGATGAAATCGATGGATAGTTTGAGCGGCCTTTCGAGGTCGATATATTCAAGGTCTGCCTTGGACAGTTGATCTACCGGGATTTTCTCTGTCTTCCCCCTTTCTGTTTTAAAAACGACCTTGTCGCCCATAACCATGGTGAACTCGGCTTTCAGGGTTTCCCCGTTGGTCCCCGTCCACTCCCGCATTTTGCCATCGGGCTCCGGTGCCTCGACGGCGGGGGAAGGCGGGGGTTCGGCAGCTACCATATCGGTGCTTCTTGCGGGTGCGGCTCCATAGTCGCAAAAAACGGGGCCGTCTGTAAAACTCATGTCTCCGACATAAATGCCGGAGTACAAGAGGTCAAGCTTGTCGCGGGAAAGTTCGGCGGTTGTGAATATCGGGAAGGTCGGCCCACCTTTTGTGCGTGTGCGGGGATAGGTTTCCCCCTTGACCTCCACGCTTAATATGTGGGTAACGAGTCCTCCGTTCGTATCCGCCATCAAAATCTTGATGTCCTGTGGTTCCCCGGCCTTCAATGTAATCCAGTCGCTGACCTGGGCTAGTTGTTCGGCAAAAAGATAGACCCAATTCTTGGGATCATTGGAATGCCAGACATTGGAAAACAGGTCTCGGGTTGTGCTCCGGTAGGCACAAATCATAACCGTTTTCCCATCCACTTGAACCGCGTTGAATTTGTCGCCCACCCCCCAAAACCGAAAAGTAATGTCTTCGGGATGTACAATCTTCCCTTCGTATATCACGGCCCAGCAATACCCCTCCGCCTCCGTTTCCCCGAAGGCCGTCGGAGCCATTTCCGACATTACGGAGGGGATGCATATGGTGGAGGAGTAAAGGGGATCTGAAGAACGGTAGTAGGGTGCCAGCACCGAGGAAGACCATCCTTGCTTCATGTATTTTTGCATGATCGACCGGAATGCCTCTGGATTCATAGACCTTAATAGCCCCTCCCGGTTCCGGTTGAAGTTGTAGAAAAAACCTTTCAAGTCACTGCCTGTGGTTATCTTGCCACCAAAAGGTGACACCATCTCGTCAAGGTCAGGCATGTCGGCAAAGCCAACCACATCGCCCCCCGTACCCAGACCCGCCCCTATGCCGCTAGAGGCTAGATCCGGAAACTGGATGTCATGCAGATCGAGCTTGGGGATCACGGCGGTAATCTTCGCGCTTGCCTTGGGCTTGGTCGGCTTCTTCATCTTTACCTGCAGCTTTTTCAGCGGCATCTTGGGAACCTTGACCTGCGGGGGCGGCTCGAACTCGACCGGCGGCGACGGGAGAACCGTGAAGATCACCAACACCCCGGCCAGCAGGAAGAGTCCGGCGTGGAACAGGATGCTCAGCACCACCGCGCTGGGCATCCCTTTGACCAGTTTCCTGGTTTTTTTTAACAGTCGTTTCACCACGGAATCCTCTTATGGCTGAAAACCACTTCTGCCCAACATGTGGCGTACGAATCGCTCTTGGCAGGTTCTGCAAGCGGCTCGATATTGACGGCACAATCCTTTTTAGCCGCAAACGATTATGAAGGCGGTTTCGAGGGGGGGTATTTGGAGATCGAATGTTACGGTTGCGACATCGTCATCTATGAGCACTTCCGGTTGGATATCAACCCACTGGGCATTCTTAAAGGTTTGGAAGTTTGCGCCCTTGATGTCCTCTGCGGGTAGCTGGATTACGACCTGCTCGGCCGTGTCGTAGACCACGTTGGTCGCAGCAATAGAGATGCCTCTTTCGATATTATGGGCATGCACATGCATCGGGTGACCGCAGGCAATGGTTTGGCCGCGTCCGCCCATCTTGAAGAGCAGCTTGCTCCAATATTCCTGCCGCACGCGGCTGAAGTAGGCCATGTAGAACTGCGCCGTTCCGAGCGGATAGCAGGTGGTGTAGACGGTACCACCGAGTTCGTTGGCAAAGAGTCCTGATCCTGGAAACTTGGGGTCGAACTCGGCGCCCTTGATGGTGGAAAGTGTTTCAACGCCCGGCGCATAGTCGAGCACTCCGATGGGGTTGGCGCAGCGCTGGGCGCATATGCGCGGCTTCACGCCGCCTTCCATCTCGCCGAAAAACGAGGGTTCCACCTCTTCGAGCGAGTAGGCCGATTCCTCCAGCTTGATGCGGGAAACCTTTTCCACGCCGACCAAGTGGCCGAACCCTCGCTGCACGAGAATCTCGATGCTGGCCAGATCGAGGATCATGTTCTGGCTGAGCAATTTTTTGATCTCGTCGTCGGTGTAGCACCGTAGCGTCTGGTCGGAGACGGCGAAGATGTCGCCTTCTGCACCTTCAATGCTGCGGGTGAAACGGTGGCTGATTCCGAGGATGTAGAAAACTTTGCTCCATTCCACGGAGTTGGCTTCCAAATCCTGTAGGGTTCCTCCGCTGTCCTTGAGGCCGGAGAGGTCTTCGCCGGTATACATTTTTGCGCCGCCGGCCGATGCGGTGTCGCCCGTCCGCTTGTGCTGGGCGACATCGGGGTGGAACAGAATCTTCACGCCGCGCGCTTTGCGGTCGTCGAGCTTGAGGTCCATCAACGCATCGAAGGTGGCGCGTTGTTTGCCGAGCGCCTTGCCGAAGCCGCGATCGCCGTAGGTGTTCATGCCCATGTTGTCGAAATGGTTGATGGTGATGCCGCGGGCGCCGTAGAGGATGCCGTTGGTCATTTCCCATACGGAATATTTGTGCGTGCTGCTGTAGGGACCGCACCGCGGCGAGTTTTCGAGCTCGGGATAGATGTCGGCATCGCGGTCCAGCAACGCGATGGTCTGGCGCGAGTAGCCCGGCGTGGTGGTGATCGGTGGCTCTTCGGTGTAGGGAGGCATGTGCGGACGAATGAGATACTTTTCGTTGTCCTCTGTGAAGATGTCCATCAATGCGTTCCAGTCGCGCTTTTCGATGCTCTGCACATCGGGGATGGACGACATTAGGCCGATGCGCATTTCGGGCTTCGCACCCTTGAGCGCATGGGTCAGTTTCCGGGCGGGTTCGCTGAGAGCCTGCCAAGCGAGTTCCAGCCATTGGGCGCGCCACGGGTGCGGCTCGCCGGTGGCGGTAACCGCCGCCACAACCTGTTCGCGGGTGACGCTTTTCTCGCCGACCATTTTCGCAAAGCGTTCGAGGCAGTGGTTGCAGAAACAACCGCCATAACCCATTTCGCCGCCGTGGTTGTGCAGGCGCCAGTCGTCTTCGACCCACAGCGCAACGGGTTCGATCTCTTTGGCCAGATAAACGAAGTAGTCGCACAGGTATTTCTGCCAGTCTTCGCAGAGCGGGCAGGGCGACATGCCGTTGTCCGCGCCGGTTTCGCCGATCATCATGCGGAAGCTTTGCCCATCATGCAGATGGCGGCCCCGGCCGGCATGGTAGGTGGTCGTCCACGGGTTGAGGCTGGTTTCAACGCCATATTTGGCAAACATTATTTGCGCTTCCTTGATGGCGTCGCACCACGGTTGGGAGAGAGCCTCGGTCGGGTGGCCGGAGCTGCGCTCTTCAGGCATGAGCAGGAACATCACTTCGTTGATGGTCGATTCCTGAATAAAGGTTTCCAGCTGCCTAAGGTTTTCCTCCAGCCCGTTGAACGGGTCGAGGCCGTAGCGCAGGATCATTTTGAACGGTTCGTTCTTTTTCATGATAGTTCTTTCCAAAGGTTGGATTATTCGCCGCCATGCAGCTTGAGTACTTCAGCCCAGTCGCCGGGATAGCCGGCAATGATGGCCGAAGCCGATTTGCCAGCCGTCAGCATGACATCGGAGACCGGATAGGAAAATTCGGGAGCCCAAAGGTGTGTTCCATCGTTGCCCTGTGTTTCCATGGATTGGAAGCCGGAAATCGGTTTGAGAATGGATTGGCCTTCAACCCCCTCGAGTCCGTTATCGATGGGTTTTATGTTTCCGGACACAGCGAATCCGCCGAGCCGGAGGTTGACCGGTGCACCCCCCATGTGCGTGATTTCGACTAGGTTGTCTCCATCGGTGGTGCGTTCGAACCGAATCTGAAGTTCGATCTCGCCGGCATGGCCCATGACCGTTGCAGAGTGGGCGCCCATGTTCACCGGATTCCAGGAATTGAAACGCTTCCACTCACGACCATTCAGGAAGGAGAGGGCGGCCGCACCGCTGTCGTAGATCTGGCCAAAGCGGCCACTGAAGAAGAGGTTGTGGTATTTTGAATCGGCATAGGCATGGTGCGTGATGCCGAGGTTCCACAGGACGACGTGCCGCGGGTTGCGGTTGAGGGCCATCGGCAGCGGGTCGAGGTGAACCAGGCCGGGCTTCCATTCGGAAGGCTCCTCGGTCCAGAACGCGGAGTCTTCCGGGATTTGGATGAAGTGGCAGTTGCGACCCAGCCAGTAGGCGGAGGCGCGGCAACTGTACCAGTCAAGCACGTCTTCCTTTTTCCCAAGGAACCCGGAGAGCAGATAGCCATCCGCGCCCTGAATGGCATCGAGATCGAAATAGCGGCATACACCCTCGACGGCCCGGCGCCAGTCCCCCGCTTTTGCCACGGGCAGCCCGCGGCGAAAGGCCATGGCCACGCCGTCGAGATAGTTTGCCCGGTAGACGACGGAACGCCCCCAGAACGGGGCGACCCCTTCTTCGTCGAAGAAGTAAAGCAGGCTGTTCGCCCAGTCCACCACGCGCCGCCGCGCTTCTTCCGACCATTCATCCGACAGCGCGCCCAGCTCGTCGAGCATCTGCATATAGGGTTGCATCTGGTTGCCGTTGTAGGTGTCGTACGCGGGCTCGTCGCCATCTTTGTACCAGCCGCATTCGCCGATGAAATCCTCGTAGACGCGGCGGATGTGGTCGTTCATTTCGGTTTCGTCGACCGGGTAGCCTTCCTTGCGCAGGAAGGCGAGGGTGACGGCAGGGAAGAGGTGCCAGTTGGTGTCGGAAACTTCGTGGCCTTCGACATCGGCCAGCCAGGCGGCTACCTGGTCTTTCTCGCCCTGTGAAAGCGGTTCCCAGAGGACGTTCCGGGCATTGTGCAGGCACCAGGCAATGGCGCTCTGCTCGCAGATGGGTTGATATTTATCCTGCATGGGGCCGAAGTAGTCCGGATCGGCAGGGTCGGTGCCGCGCAGCAGGGTGGCGCGGGCGGCAGCGGCATAGCTGGAAGCCTTTGGAAGTTTCGCAATGGCGCGATCGCTCAACCATGGTGCGACAGCCAGCAGTGGACGGGAAAAGGCTTCGATGCGGTCGGACAGCGCGCCATATTCCGACGGATGCGCCAGCAGCGGCGCGTTGTCGCCCTTCAGCGGCGGCAACAGGGGCGCGGCAATGCCTCGCAGCCAGTTGGCAATGGTTTCCGTTCTGGGCTTGTTTAAAATGGTTTCTGAAATCATGTCTTTCTCCATGCTGAAGCCTATATGGCTCTGAAGCATGGAAAGAGAGTAGGCGCATCCACCGGTTGTCCGCAACGGTCTATGTGCGCAATAATAGGTGATGATATGCGACACAAAGGTGCGGGTCCTATTTCTTTTTTGGTGTCCTTTTCGTGGAGGCCTTCTTCTTGGTTTTTCGGGGAGTGGGCGTTTTCACGGTGGTTTGCTTTTCGAGTCTCTTGCGGTAGGCGGTGGGGGATGTTCCGGTTTCCTTGCGGAAAGTATCCTCGAAGCGGTTGGTGCTGTTGAAGCCGGAGTCGCGGGCGATGCGCGAGATGGCATGGTCGGTGGTGTCGAGTTGCTCCTTGGCCAGCTCGATGTGGCAGCGGCTGATTTCCTTGTAGACACCGTGGCCAACCACCTCCTGGAAACGGCGTTCGAGCGAACGGCGGGAAATAGGCATCACGCTCATCACGTCGGACACGTCTATGTAGCGATTGGAGTGGTTGCGGATGTAGCGGAGGGCGTCGGCAACATAGCGGTCGTCAACGGTGAGGAAGTCGGACGAGTTGCGCATAATGACACCCGTGGGGGGGATGACGGTGATCTCTTCGTAGAGCGTTTTGCCCTGCATTTGCAGATCGAGCATCTTGGCGGCGCGGTAGCCGAAATCCTCGGCGGCGAGCGCAATGCTTGAAAGATTGGGCCAAGCCATGTTGCAGAGCAACTCGTCGTTGTCGACGGCCACGAGGCAGATGTCTTCCGGGCTGCGCAGGCCGAGTTGGCGGCAGGCGCGCAGGATGCCGTAGCCGACCTGGTCGTTGGCGGCAAAGACGCCGACGGGCGGTACGAGCTGCTGGAGCGCCGCGAGGTAGTAGTTTTCCTCGATCCATGAGTCGTCGAGCAGTTGCATGCTGGTGGGGGTGACCGGGCGGATCCAGCATCGGGTGCAAGGGGCGTCCTGTTCTTTCAGTGCGGCGGCGAAGCTCTCGCCACGCAACGTGCTGTAGCCATATTCCTTGGGGCCGATGAAGGCAAACCGGTCGAGCTTGTGCCGGAGCAGATGATGGGCGGCCATCCGTCCGATCGCTTCGTCGTCGAAGTGGATGGTGGGGAAGGGCAGGTCGAGCTTGCTGTCGGCGGTGTTGACCACCGGGATGCCTTTCTTGAGCAGCATGTCGAGGTGGTTCTGAAAATAGACCGGGGCAATGATGCCGTCGCCCTCCCAATTCTTCAACTCCCTCCAGGTGGTGAAGCCGAAGGGTTCCTTGTTGCGGATGTCGACCTCCCACGGGCCGTGTTTGTGCATGTAGGAGATGACTCCGCGGACAATCCGCCGGGTGTAGTCGGAATTGAGCGAAAAACGCAGAGCGACCTTTTTGACTTTCAGCATTCGGACCCTTTCTGCTGTGTGCGGCCCCGTTGCCGCGTACAGGTTTAGCTATGCCATCTTGGCGCAAACCACAAGTACATAATGCGCCATTATTTTTCCAGTTCCGGTTTTATTTTCCGGTTGAAGATGAAGCGCAGGAGCCCGCCGATGGCGAGGAAGGTTCCGCCGCAATAGATGAAGAGCATGCGCCCGCCGATGGCGTTGGGGATCAGGAAGCCGAGGCAGATGGCGCCGCCGTATACGAAGCACATGAGGCTCATGTTGCGGTATTGCGCGGCGTCCTGGTTGCCGGTGTCTTCGGCCTCGTGGTCGATGGGGGTGTTCATGTCCTTGTAGAACGAGTCGACGCTTTCGCGGTATTCCTTGGTGGCGCTCTTTTCATAGAAGAGGGCGGTGAGGAAATACCAAGCCGTTCCGGCGAGGAGAGTGATGAGGCCGCTGGCGATGAAGGTCATGTCCTTGGCTTCGAGCGCGTTTAGCGGAAGCTCCATGCCAAGTGCGGCGCAGAACTGTTCAATGTCGAGCAGGCTTTGCGTGAGCCAGGCGGCGGACATGGAAACGAGCACGGTGCTCCAGCAGCTCCAGCCGGGTGTGCGGCGGTAGAGGATGCCCAGCACCATCGGGATGATGAGCGGGAACTGCAACAGCACATTGAATTTCAGCAACATCGAAAACAGGTCGGCTTCGCGGAACATGGAGATGAGGATCGCCGCTCCCATAACGATGCCGCCGAAGACCACCGAAAACACGCGGCCGAGGCGCAGTAATGTCTTTTCGGAGGCTTTGGGGTTGATGATGTCGCCATAGAAGTTTTTCACGAAGAAACCGGCGTTTTTGTTGAGCGCCGTATCCATGCTCGAAAGCGTTGCCGCGAAGATGGAGCAGACCATCAGCCCCATCATGCCCTGCGGCAACACCTTCATGGCAATCGCCACATAGGCGCCTTCGCTGGCCGATTTCAGGTTCGGGAACATGGAGGGAAGATCAAAGTCCATCATACCGGCGGCCATGACCGGGGTGAAGGCGATGAGTGGAACAACGGCGGTTCCGATAATCATCATCATGCAGGCTTTTTTTGCATGAGAGCCGTCTTTCACGGTCAGGAACTTGGCCCCGTTGGTGTTGAGATCGAGCGCTCGCAGTACGTTGACGGTGGTGAACATCATCATGAGCGAGATCCAGACGGCCGGACGCTCGAAAACGTTGAAGTTGATGTAGTGCTCGGGGAGCTTGTCGAAAAATCCGGTAAATCCTCCAACTTCAGGAAGCATCATGCAGCGGATGAAGATGGTGGCGGAGACGACAATGATGATGAGCATTTGGATGAAGTCGCTCGCCGACACGGCATAGGAACCTCCGCTACTGGCCAGCACGGTGACGACGATGGCCAGCACGACGATGGTTGGAACGATGGGGAACCCGACGGCGGCGCTGACAAAAAGGGAAATGACATAGAGCATGATGCCGCCCTGGAAGAGGCCGATCGGTAGCGCCGTCCAGACCCAGAACTGTTCGGTCGGTTTGCCGAAACGCCGGCGGATGGCGTCGCAGACCGTGACCGCCCGCATCTGGCGATAGCGCGCCGCGAGGAAAAAATAGATCAGCAGGTAGGGGACAATGCCGATGAGGTAGACGATCACCAGCAGGAAGCCGGTTTCGAAGACCTTGGCGCCCGCCGCCGTGAACGAGTAGGCCGTCAGTCCGACCGCCAGCGACGACATGCCGTTGATCCACCACAGGATGTTGCCGCCGCCGCGGAAAAAGTCGGAGGCGTTCTTGTTGATCCGGCTCCAAAGAAAACCAATGCCCATCATGAAGGCCAGATAAATTCCGATTACCGCGTAGTCCCACCCTGTCAGCATATGATCCATCCCTTGTTCAAGTCGATGGCGCGAATAGTATCTCGAACTCCGCCTCCGAGGCAATGATCCATGTGCGCCATTCATACCTACTATTTGCGTCAACAACCGAGCGCTATCTTCCTTCTTGGCCATGAACCTAAAAAAGCGCTCTCCGCTTTGGCGGAGGGCGCTTTGCCGTTTCCAAAGGTTGGAAAAAGCTAGATCATAAGACGTCTGCGGATGAAGAGGGCTGCTGCTCCAAAAAACGCGATCAGACCGAGGCTTGCCGGTTCTGGGATGGGAGTGACATCGCCGATCGTCGTGCCAATGCGGATTTCATCAATGGTGCCGGCCTCATCACTGCCAAGACTGAAGCCAAACGAAACCAAGTCGTTAATTAAACCTGTGACGGAAGCTGTATTGGCTGCGGTACCTGCAACATCCGTCAGGTCGGTCGGGTTGAACCAAGAGGTTAGAGCACCGGTATCCAAGTTCAGTTCACTAACGACAAAATGGAGTCCCGCGTGGCTGATTGAAGGATTTACAGTAGCTGCGCCAGCCGTTGGTCTCCAATTGCTGCTTGAATTCGAAATCAGGCCCGCTTCCGGATTGAGATTGGCGCCGGCTGCATCTATGGCATCATCCAGTCCCACTTGCCATCCCCATGAGGTACCCGCAGTCACATCCGCCAGATAGCTGAAATAGATGGTGCCTGAAGTAATGGAGGAATCAAGTGCAAGCTGTAGAGCCATTGTACCGGAAACCGCCGCATCCATCCCGGCGGATTTACCCGCAACTTCCAGGTTGAGATAGCTTAGTCCGGCTTCCAAATCCATGCGGAAGTTGGTGTTGGTGTAGTTGCTGAACCCGGAGCCGGTTACACCGGCCGCCTCTGCATCGCTTCCAATGCTGTTGGCTGTGTCGAACCCTTCGTAGGCGAGCAGGGTTGCCTGCGAAGAAACAGCGCATAGCGCGATGGATGCCATGATTAGTGCTTTTGTTGTTTTCAGCATATTTCCTTTCCTTCCTGCGGTGGGCAGAAACTCAAATAGCTTAGTGCTTTGCTTTTTCATGTTATATTTCCTCTTGTTATATGTTGTATGCGAGTTGGTTAATGTGCGGATAGTATGTTGCCTAGGTTGTTTTAGCGGTAGTGGAGATCTGCGTAAAGCGATGTGTTGATTTGCGCCATATGGCTCCTTTGTTTCCAAACCATGGAAGTGGCGATGCCCCGGCCAGCGTTGCCGGGGCATTCCCGTTGATTCTAGAGCGCATCAATCTGTAGTTGGATGAACTGTTTTGCATCGTCCTCGGTGGAGACGCGGTTGGTGACGGAATCGAAGCCGGTGTCAAATCCATCGATCCCGGTGCCCAGCTCTTCGTAGCCGGTGGTGACCCACGAACCGCTAATCAAATCATCGGTCAGTTCGAGGTAGTAGGCCAGACCGTCGGCCACGGCGTCGTGGCGCTTCGGGTAGACGTAGATGAACCAATTCGTTCCACCGCTCTCTTCGATGGCGGTCGTTGGGCTGTACCCCTTATCGGCGGAATTGGTCGGGTTTCCTCCGAGTCCATACTCATCGAGGTTGGACAGCATGTCGCCGTCGTAGTCGGTGCCCGGATCGGCATCCGGGCTTCCACTCAGGTCATAGCGGGCAATCCAGGCATCGTAGCCATAGAGCGCCTGTGAATGCGGAACAACCACGGCCAAGGTGTTTCCGATGCGGATTTCATCGATTTTTGTCGACCCATTCTTGCGGGAGAGGGTGAAAAGGTTCATGTCGATAAAACTGCCACTGGCTGTGGCTTCGCTCATGGTCCATGTTGCGGAAACGACTACGTTGGCCAGATTGGTGGGGTTGATCCATGCGGTCATGGTGCCCGTATCCAGATCGAGTTTGGCCACGACAAACATGAGCAGGTTGCTGGCGGGTGCGGAGCCGGGGCCTAGCCGTTCATCGATTCCATCGTTGCCGAAGATTCCAAAATTGCTCGGAGTGGAGCGCCAAGCGGCCACGGCGGTTCCCGCAGAACTGCCGGCAGCGCCAATCGTATTGTAGAGCCCCGCAGCCATGCCCCATTCATTGGCGGAATCGATCTGCTGTAGGAAGCTCATGTATACCACCCCCGTATCCGTGCTGGATATCGCGTTGTCGAGCAGGAGCTGCAAGTTTTGGGTGCCGCCGAGCAGATTGGTCATGCCGCAGGATTTTCCGGTCACGTCGAGTGCATTTTCATTGGAATCCTCATAGCTCAAACCATCAAAGATCTTCATCAGGTAGTAGGTGTTGGTAAAGGTCGAGAAGCCATTGCCGGTCGGGGAGAGCGACTTGACCTGGGTTCCGTTGGCTGAAGCGGTATCGAAGCCTTCATAGGCATACAGCATCGGCACAAGCGGAGGAGAGGAGCTTACCTCGAAGTTGTCCACATAGACGTCGCGGGCGGTCGCGTTCCCGTTTTCACGAAAGCGGACCTGCAGCACGTCGCCTACATCGTTGGCTTGGACCGTGTACGATACGCTAAAGCCTTTCGGTACGTAGGCCACATCGTTACTGGCTGAAACCGAAATACTGCCGGAATCCGCCAGCAGGGTGCCGTCGGTCAGATTCCACAACTGGGCTTTGTAGGGAGCGAAGCTTGTATTGTCGTTGTAGACGCTTCCCGTGAAGGTGATCACCTCGCCCTCGTCCATGGTTCCGTCGATGGCCAACCCTATGGCCTCGTCGCCTGGGATGGTGTTCTGTGAATTCAAGCGCAACCCGCCATCATCCTTCACACCGTCGCCGGTGAGCACCATGCCTACCGTGTAGGCGAGCTTGGTGGCGGGGTCGCCATCGTCGTAGTCTCCCTCGCTGAGACTGTCGTACGCAATGACGGTGGCCGTCGAACCCACATCCAACCAACTTCCGGTGGTGTCGCTGCTAAAATTATCGTTGGTGGCGGTGATGGCGGCCATGGTGGATGTCGTTGCGAACCATGTACCTGCGATGGCTAGCAGAAGTATTCTTATTAGCTTTGTTTTCATTCCAGTACTCCCTTGTTCGGTTTGTTTCACCAGAAGTCGTTGAACTCCTGAACTCAATCTGCATATTGAAGGGCTGGCGATGATCAGCCGCACATTCCTTCTTCCGATGTGTAGGTTCTAACTCAGCGCCCGACAAAACCATAGAGGCAATGTGCGCAATGTGACCCACTGATTTGCGACACTGTATTTTATGTTTCACCGAGCTGGAGGAACGATCCGGTATTGACGCAAATCATGGTGGTGGATTGCGTTCATCGGCTATTATGCCTGTTCTGGTTTTATGGTAGTTTTGCCACCATTGAAAAACCAAAAACGATATTGCGGTTGAACACCTTGGCTGGACGAGGGTCTCTGTAACCGCATTGGAGAGACGCATATGCGTTACCGGACTAAAACAATATATCTGTTGGCGACGATCACGGGGGCATGGCTCGCCGCATCGTCGGCGATGGCGGCCATTATTGAAACGAGCGATGATTTCGACACCAATACCGGCACCTTCCCTAATTGGGGGAGTGTGGGAGGAGTGACCACGGTTATCGCGCACGACAGTGTCAGTGCGGAAGACTATGATGATGGCAATCCGAGTTCCAAACTTGCCTATAGCGTTGGAATGACGCTCTCGGGTGATGGCGTCAAGGATGATGGAGGATTGCAACTGAACTCGCAAAACGCCACTCAGGGCGACGAGGCCATAGGGCTGACCATCGGGGGAACCATGGAGGATGGCGAAGGAATCACCTTTACCGGCAGCGTGTACAACGACAATTCCAGCTACTCTAGATATAACGCACAGCTTTGGAACCTGACGGACAACACAATCCTTGCGCAGTCGGGAAGCACCTTCGTGAATCCCTATGGTGCTGATGACTATGTTCCTGTTGATTTCAATGTTTCCTACGTGGCCACTGCAACCGATGCAGGCGACACGTTGCAGATTCGTTTTCTCGAGGACAACGATCACACCGCCCGCGATATATACATCGACAACTTCAGTCTGAACAGTTCCCCAATTATGCACCCACGCCTGTTCTTCACAACGAACGAGTTGGCCGGAATCCAGGCGCGGCGCTTCACCACCCATGCGGACGAGTGGGCGGCGGTCATATCACAGTGCGACAACCTGAAGGACACGTTGCCGACCACAACACCCCGCACGGCCTCGGGGCTTCTTGCGTATGAAGACAAAATCGTGGCGCTTGCTCTTGCCCAACTGGTAGATCCGTCCCTCGGGTACCAGACGACCAGCGAGAACTGGTTCTGGACCATTCTCAACTGGACGGAGTGGGGCGAGGGCTATTGGTCCTGGCCGGATTATGGGCCGCGCGGCAATCTGGAGACCGGTGAAATACTCCGGGCGCTGGCCATCTGGTACGACTTGCAGTACCACAGCCTCACTCCGGCGGAACGTGATGACATCAGCACGAAGCTCGCCGATTATGCGGATCGGTATAGGAATTCCTATTCCCGTTTCTGGACCACCGACAACGGCGAACTGACCGGAAACCATTGTTGGAACGCCTTCGCGTCGCTGGCCGCCGTTTATTATGCGTCCGATAAGATCTCTGCCACCCAATCCGCGGACTGGTAGAATCTTCTCGATGGGCATTATGCCACTATCAAGAATCTGATGAACAACCCCATGAGCGACGGGGTGACCGGCGAGGGAGGAACCTACTGGACATATGGCATTGAAAAGATCCTGCTCTGGTACGAAATGCGCCGAGTGGCCGGCAAACCCGCCTTCGAAGATATTGAGTGGTTTTCCAATACCGGAACCTACGGCATCTATTCCATCCTTCCGGGCGGTACCGATAACTTTGGCGGCATTACGCGTTTCGACGATGCCAACCCAAACTATTGGGGGAATCCCTATAACGAGCTGTCGCTGCTGGCCAAAGCCACGCGCGATCCCGTGGCGCAGTGGATGGCGAACGAGTTGGACCACAACGGGGAAAACAGCAAGAACCCCTACCGCTATCTGTTCCATGATCCGACGGTTCCGACCATCGATCCAGAAAACGACCTGAACAATTGGCACTATTTCGACGACTATGGTTTCTTTTTGTGGCGCACGTCCTGGAGCAATAACGCACAGCACTTTTCCATGCGCTCCGGCCAGCACTCCCACGGGCACAGCAAATGCGACGACGGGCAGTTCATGATCGACCGCGCGGGTGTTCCGTATATTGCGAACCTCGGCTATGCCGTGCCCCGCTACACC
>DAOVNC010000376.1 GCA_030630445.1 Kiritimatiellales bacterium
CGGCAATAGCGAGGTGGCCATCACTTTCCTGCATGCCGGTACGATGAACGGAAAGGGATCGTCGTCTGGCGGGATGGCCTGGGACATCTCGACGGCGCAGGACACAAACTGGGTATCAACGGTAAATTTGGAAAACCGGGGGAAGATTCTGCGGGGGAGATACCACCTTGTCGCGGTGACCAAGAAGGGCTGGCGGCATCCGATGAACCACAAGCACTTTATCGATTTCTCGCGAGGAAGTCCTCACAGCTACGCCCGGCTGGATGTGGCGCCGAACCAGATCGATCACTTTGAGCTCATCCCCTTCAAGGCGCGGCATAAGTTTTTCTTCAACGACGTGGAGATGCCGAAACGAAGTTTTGGAGAGAGAGCGGATTTATACGAAATAAAACCAGCGATCTTTTTGCCGGGTCTGTTTCATGTTTTGGATCTGTCCACCGGCAGGGTTGTCGAATTCGAAAAGACGGAAAAATCACCGGTCGAATACCTGGCAGAGGTTCAAAGGCGTTGCGGTTGCGGGGTTATGTTCGACCCCGACGGCGAGACTTCCCTTTTAGGGTTTGTCAATGTTTCACATGTTGACCGGCCTACCCAGGTAGAGTCTGGCATAAGAACACTGACATTTGTTTCGATAAACATGCCTCAACTGGTAGTCGTGACGGGGAATGATGGGAAACGGTACAGGATAGAAATCACAAAAGTCGAAAACAGGGGATGCTATTTAAACTACCAGCAACTCCCCGCCGCCACGGAAAAACAACCTATATCCGACCGCGAGGCGATGCTGGGGGTTGCCCGGGCGCTGGAGGCAGGCGATTTCGCCACGCTTGAGAAGGTCTTTGAGTTTCAGGATGATCTCAATCGGCGCTTTGCGCAGGAGCTGGCCGGAATGTTTGCACAGGCGAGCGACATGAGCGTTGAGCTCATCTCCATGGAACGCCTGCCCGATCAGTCGCTCTTTACCTGCTTCCTGATGCGAAACGGGCCGGAGCGCTTTGGATCGTCTCCTGGACCGCTCTTCCTGACTTTCCACCGCAAAGATGGACGATGGCGGTGTCCACCCATCGGTGACCTTCGCACGATGATCAGTGTCCGCAGTATGGGAGCTGAACGTCTGGGTCGGAGGGCGATGACCCAGCAAATAATTTCCATGCGATTCGGCTCGCAGGAAATGAAAAACCGGACGGCTCGCACAAAGGCTCAAGCGAATGCCTTTGCTCGCTTGGCCGGGCCTCCATACAACCTCTCGCAGTTCAAGGAGGTTGCGGAGAAGATGAACGCTACGAGCAAAGAGGCTGAATCTATCCAGACCTGGGAGGATGCGCAGCGCTTCTTCCTCGAAGAGGATGGGGAAGACGCGCTCCCCCGCCCCGACGACTTCTATCTCTGCTTCTATCTTGAGGCCGGAAAAGACAACCCGAATGCCCGGACGCTGCCGTTTGCCGATGGCGCAGAGTCCTTCCCACTGGAGCCGTTTCCCTGCCTGACCGACGATGCGGTTCTCAAGGCCGGGGTCGGTTCGGATCAGACAGGAAACACCTCGCAAATCGACATCACGCTGACCCAAGGCGGCGCGAAGATTTTTGGGGCGCTGACCCGCGAATCGATCGGCAAACGTCTTGCTATCGTGATCGACGGCAAGGTGGTGTCGGCTCCTAAGATCATGGCTCCAATTCCCGGAGGCAAGGCCGTGATTGCGGGCAGCTTCTCACGGAAAGAGGCAGAATCTATCGCGGAGAAGCTCAACGCCTACCGGAAAGCTGCCGGAGAGTTTCTTGATGCTCTTGACAAGGAAACGACGAAAGGTTCCAAGACGGCTGTGCGGCGCGAGCATAGATCGCGCAAGGTTACGACGGGGAGGGTGGTTGATTCCGAGACAGGCGTGGCGGTTGAGCAGTTTGTCATTCAGGATCGTCTCCCGATGGCTCCCGACTACGTTGGGCCAGCTGTGTTTGGCGGCGAAACGCGGAGTGCTGGCGGGTTCCGGGATGGAAAGTTCCCCATCCGCGCCATGGACACATACGAAAATGGTGAACTGGTTGAGGAAGGGTTGGGCGAATGCCGGCTTATCGCCGACGGCTACTTGCCCACACATGTCATCGTGCCCGCCGACCATTCGAATGGCGAAGTGTTTACGGTTTCTCTCAAGCGCGGCAACATGATTCGGGGCCGTGTGCTCGACCACACGGGCAAACCGGTGGCTAATGCGGGTATCTATTTGTCCACCGGCCATCGGGTCATTGAATTGAACGAAGCTCCGCACTCGGAGTTTCAAGAGTCATCCGTGCGCACGGATGCGGACGGGCGGTTCGAGATGAGCGGTGGCGGCGAAGACAGCCAGTCGATTTTCGTCACGGCTCCGTCGTTGTTTGTCTGGCGGGCCGACTTGCCCAAGCCGGGCAGGGAAGCCGTGATCCGCTTGCCCGAACCGGCCATGTTGCACATTCGCTACGACATTGAAGGCGCCCCGGAGGAAGCACAGGTGCGCATCGAGCTGCGAACATGGGACATGCCGAAGTGGAAGGGAGCCGTCAACGTGGAACGTTGGGTGGATCTCGTGGTTGGGAAGGACGGCCTACTCATCGAAAACTTGCCGCCGGGAGTGTATGACATCTCGCGGATCAAGCACCTTAGAACCGCGGCGAGTGGAACGGATGCCATGCTCGACCGCAACCTCGCGCTGACGCTTGAATCCGGCAAAACGGCTGAATACAATTTTGTTCGGTCGACGGGTGCACCCATCAGTGGAGAGATCATCGGCTTGCCGGATAAAAACGTCGATGGTGTTTTCGTCTACGTAAAACCGGTTGGTGCGAGTGGTGATCCGAGGGATTCAGCCGACTGGAAACTGCCAACTTTCGACGGCATGGGGCTCGATGGCAACGGACAATTCACAACCGAGCGCATCGCACCGGGGCAGTATAAAATCATAGCGACGGCCTATCGAACGGAAACGCCTGAGGAACGCGGATTCAGTGGTTGGCGGCTGCCGACGTGGATTGGTGCTTCCATCGTCACCGTGCCCGAGACAGGCGAGCCGCCTCGCGTCCGTGTCGAAATGAAGCCCTATCCGTCACAGGAGGCGAAAGGAATCGCCAAGGTAGAAGAGAACGGGACGAAAGCGTTCAGTGCGCAATCTGGGGAGGAGCGCGCCATCACACTCGAGGATGGTTCCAATGGTGCTGTACTCCACCGCGTGGAACCTCCGGTCAACGATGTCGCGAGCGCATTCCTAGGAGAATGGGTGGCTCTGGATCGCTATGCGGAACCCGATGGCCGCATGCAGATACGTGTCGAAAGGGGCGGAAGTGCCCTTCTTTACGGCATCGATATGCGCATGAGGGCGCAGTGGACGCTTAACATCGACGAACTGGTGTTCCAAACCGCGGATGGCGTTCTCACGGCGGATATAGGCAAAGACGGACTGCTGGTTTTGCGCCGCGAAGGCAAAGCCGTGATGAAGTTGAAACGACCTGGAGTGGTTGAGGAAGA